>JAXDMI010000462.1:0-10414 GCA_034666145.1 Myxococcales bacterium
TGCCACGACGAAGAACGGCGAGGGCAGCATGTGCGTGATGCCGTCGACGCTGACCTGCGCCTCGTTCATCGCTTCGAGCAGCGCGGACTGCGTGCGCGGCGATGCGCGATTGATCTCGTCGGCGAGCAGGACGTTCGTGAAGACGGGCCCCTCGTGGAACGCGAAGGTGCCGTTGGTCGGATTGAGGACCTGCGAGCCGAGGATGTCGGTGGGGAGGAGATCGGGCGTGAACTGAACGCGCGTGAACGTGACGTCGAGCGCCCGCGCGAGCGCCTTCGCGAGGGTCGTCTTGCCGACGCCGGGCACGTCCTCGACGAGCACATGCCCGGCGCCGAGCAGCCCGACCAGCAAGAGGTCGATGACGTCATCCTTGCCCTGGACGACCGACCGGAGCGACTCGCGCAGGCGATCCAGCGTGGCGCGGGTGCTTCTCAGCCCATTTTCGTCCGATGCGGCTTTGGCGTCCAAGCGTCGCGAGAATACCGAATCGAATGGCCAAGGTTCGCGTTTCGTCCAACACTAACGATGGTGATGGTTCTCGAGCTCGGCCGTGGGCGTTTTGGGGTTCTCGCGTGCTTGGCGGGGCTCTGTGGCGTCGGCGTCGGGGGCGTCGGGAGCATGGGGTGCTCGTCGTCCGCGGTCCAGAGCGCGACGCCTTCGAAGCCGGTCGCTCCTTCGCCGCCGCCGAGAGACGACGGCAAGCCCGCGCAGGGTGGAGATGGTGGCGACCTCCATTCGGCGGCGCTCGAGCAGCTGCGCATCGCGCCGATGGGACCGAAGACCGACAAGCAGAACAGCATCGTGGTCCCGCTGCCAGATGCGCCGAACTGGACGCGCGTGCGCTTCCTCACCGTGCCGGGCCTCGTCGGCTTCCGTTACGGCAAGTCGCATCATGCGATCGTCGCGGGCTTCGTGACGCACGTCGACGACAACACCGTGGAAGGCGCGTGCTCGAAGAGCTTCGAGTCGTGGGCGATGCCGTGGGTCGAAGCGTTCGAGGTGGATCTGCATCACGATCCGCCCGCTGCGTTTCCGTGGACGTTGCCGGCCGCGCCGGTGGTGGCTGCGCCGCTGCCCGCTCCGGATTCGTCGCCGCCGGTCGTGGCGCCGGCGACCATCGCGCCGGGCTCGATGTTGGGTCGTATGCGATTGGGTCGTCCGCAAGCGCCGCCGGCGCCTCCCGCGGTTCCGAAGAAGATCGCGATCGTCGATGTCGATCCGCTCTATGCGAAGACGGCGACCATCCTGTCGCGCGAGTCGTATGCGGCGGCGTGGGCGGCGTATCCCGCGTGGGACAAGGCGTGCTTGATCGTGGGCGTTGCGGTTCCGGCGCGGGACGACGAGGCGCGTGCGCGTGAGGTGCGTGATCGCTTCGTGAAGGAGGTGCTCCCGCACGTGGTGGTGACGACGCCGGTCGAGCCGAAGGAACGCTACTGAGGGAGCGGCGGCGCGAGGTCGGGCTCGCAGGGCTCGCCGCGCTGGCGTTCTCGACGTCGGCGCCGCTCGGCAAGCTCGGAGCGTCCGTGCATCCGGTGGTGATGGCGTGCGCGCGCACGGGCATCGCGGGGGTGATCTTGGCGTTGGTCGCGCCGTCGGTGCTGGCGTCGTCGCTGCGTGCGTTGTCTTCGAAGCAGCGAGCGGCGGTGGCGCTGGCGGGGACGCTGCTCGCGGCGCACTTCGCGCTGTTCCTCGGTGGGCTCGCGACGACGTCGCTCGCGGCGGCGGTGGCATTGGTCTCGCTGGAGCCGCTCGCGGTGGTGCTGGCGGCGCTGGTGGCGTTCGGCGAGCGTCCGACGAAGCGTGAGCTCGTGGGCTTGTCGATCGCGACGCTCGGCGCAGTGGTGGTGGCCTCGGATGCGGGAGCGGGCGAGCATCGCTTGCTGGGCGACGTCCTCGTGCTGGGATGTGTCGTGCTGTACGGCGCGTACGTCGCGGCAGCGCGTGGGTTGAAGCAAACGATGCCGGCGTTGCCGTATGCGTCCGCGGTTTACGTGACTGCGTCGATCGTGCTGTTGCCGATCGCGATCGCGCTTGGCGTGCGTGGTGAGGGCGGCGGTAGCGGGCCAGGGGCGACCGCCGTCGCGGCGGTGGTGGCGATGGCGATCGTACCGACGTTGCTCGGGCACACGTTGCTCCAGCGCGTCGCGCGGACGGCGCCGGCTGCGCTGGTGGGGTTGGTGTCGTCGGGCGAGACCGTCGGCTCGCTTGCGATTGGGGTGATCGCGATGGGGACGCGGCCGACGGTGCGGGAGGGGGTGGGGGCGGTGATCGTGGTGATGGGGGCGATCGTTGCCGTGATGGGGCGGAGGGGCGGGAGCGGGAGCGAGAGCGGGAGCGGGAGGGGGCGCGAGGGCGAGGGCGGGAGCGGGAGCGGGAAGGCTGGCGGGGAGCGGCAGCGGGCGCGCGGGCGTTGGTTGGGCGATTCTATGGGGGGACTCACTCAGGACGCTCGCGATCGACGCGCGGCCGGCACAGTGCGCGCCTCGTGTCGACGTTCGGGGGCGCCCGGCGTCGGCGATGCGGGCACACCGCGGTGCGGGGCGGCGCGAGGGGATGTGCGCGCCCGTTAGGGAGCGTCAGTGCCCAAATCTGCA
The DNA here is from genome assembly GCA_034666145.1 of Myxococcales bacterium. GTDB lineage: Bacteria > Myxococcota_A > Polyangia > Polyangiales > Polyangiaceae > Labilithrix. Next base: position 2,595 of record JAXDMI010000462.1, read on the forward strand.
GCACCGAGCGACGTTGCGGTGGCGGTTCTCGCGCGACGGCGGGGACGAACATGGCGATGATGGCGGGACCGTCGCGATGACGGGGGAGCGACAGGGCAGGACGCTGGGCGCGGGAAGGACGCAGGCCCGGGAGCGAGAACGAGGGCGCGGCCGCGCGAGCGACGTTGTTGATTGGGCGCTTCTACGCGGGACAGGGCGTCGGCGTCCGTGGTCAGGGCCCGTGTCTGTGGACTGATCTGTCACCCACGTCCTTGCACGCTCACAGCGAGGAGCCCACTCGTGACGAATCCGTCATCCATCTCCTTGCACGCGCGCCGCGTGGAGACAGGTGCGTGGACTGATCTGTCACCCAGGTCCGTGCACGCGCAGGAGCCCATCTCGGTGGGGTCGACTGATCTGTCACGCGTTTCGTCGCACGCGTCGTCGCGCGCGCAGGCGGGAACGCTGGAGCGTCGTTTGGGCGCTCAGCACCGATTTGGCGCAAGCGGTTCGGGTGAACGACATGCACGAGATCTGCACGGCGCGAATCGACGAGTTTGGAAGGGCAACGTCACCGCCGCCTGGCTAGGCGGTTTCGCGTCCGCGTCCACGTCCGCCTTCGCGTGGCGCGTCCGCTTCCGCGTTCGCCTTCGCTTTCGCGTCCGCACCCGCGTCCGCGTTCGCGTGGCGCGGCCCTCTGCTCAGCTTCGCAATGCGCGCGGGACTTCGCCGAGCCGGATGCGGCCGCCGCCGCGCGTGATCCAGCCGCCGCGTAGCACCCACGTCGTTGCGGCTTCGACGGGGCTCGGCTCGCGGGGCGGATCGAGCGTGTGGGTCCAACCGGTGAACCAGGGGCCGGACGAGCACGGGTCGAGCAGGCCGACGTCGAGCTCGCCGTGTTTCAGATGATTGGCGAGCACGTAGACGAGCGCGTTGCGGACTGCGCGCGGGCTCGGCAGATCACGGCGATGATAGCGATCGCCCCACACGCGCCCTCGCCGCCGCCCCAGGATGCGGCTGTTCACGCGCATCGCGATGCGCACCGCGAAGCTGCGCATGCCGTTGGTCAGCGCCGTGGGGTTCTCTGCCTCCACGATGATGTGCAGGTGGTCGGCCTGTACGGAGTAGTGCGTGATGCGAAAGCCGTCGCGCCGCGTATCGCGAATCGCCTGCTCGAGGAGTCGATGCAGGCGCTCGCTCCGAAACCCGGGTAGGCCCTTCGCACGACGCAGCGTGACGTGCACGGGCAGCTCGCTCTGATGCACCGGCCGCGTCCGATGCACGACGTTGGGCCGCGCGTTGGGATCCCTCCGTTTGCGACCGGCCCCCTTCCGCGGCCCGCCCCGCGTCGGCACCTCCGCGAAAGAGAGCTGCCGCGGCGCCCTCTTCTTCCGCCGCTCTCGCACCGCCGGCGCGCCCGCGTCCGCTCCCTCGCGCGCGCCGGCTCCTTGGCGCGCGGCGGCCGCCGCAGCTGCGCCGGCTCCCGCCTTCCGCCGCTTGCGTCGTTTGGGAACGACCCCCCACATCTGCTGCCGCGCGCTCAACATATGATTAGGCGATACTAAGTCGTCGCGCTCGATTCGCAAGCCTCCGGCGGATGAAATATCGCGCCTGCGACAGACCGCGTCGGTGCGACCAGGAAAGAAAGAGACGCGGTTGGTCGTGTGGGCGAGAGCGCATAGGACCACCCGCGCGCGATGAGTCGGCTTCGCCGGCTCATCATCAACGCCAGCACCTCCGAGTCGTTCGCATGAGCAGTCATGACGGTGACGAGCAGTGAGGGCGCCTGGGTTAAGAGGAAGCCATGGAGCGGAACAAGGTTGAAACGTCACGACGGAACCGGGCTCGAGGCTCGGGCGTCCGCGATCTTCGTCCGGCCAAGGTGGCCGACACCACCACCGGCCCGAGGCGAGTCTTGCGTGCCCGCAACAGAGGGCACGCCCGAATGGCCCGAGGCGGTAGCGCGGAACGAAGGCAACGAAGTGAAGCGCGATGGGCGACGGGAATTCCGAGCAGCTCGTAGTAGGCGATGAAGCGGGGAAACCGACCCAGGACCCCGCGGAGGCATCTCATCGAAGCTGGATCGAGGAGCGACGCTGGCGAAGCAAGCGCCCGCGATGGCGTTCACGACGCTCGCGCATCACACATCCAGTTCTGCGAAACGCTGAGCGAACCTCCGCAAACAAGCTGCGCTCGGGGCCGGGGCTCGCCATCCGGGGCGCTCGGTGCCATGCTCTAGGGTAGGCGGAAGCGAGGGCCCGGTGCTCGCTGACCTTCCGCCGGGCCCCAGGTCTCGCCGGGCGACCTGGGTGCTCATCGCTGCGACACGAGGTAGCCCTCGCGCTTCTCGTCGGGTGACTACTCGAGCTCGGATAGGTGGTTCGAGCGGCGTTGCCGCTGTCGGCGCGCTCGACGATGACGACGCCGCCGAGGTCGCGGCTCCCGCAGAACCCGACGTACCGCTTTCGAGGCGGTGGAGGCAGCGGAGGACGGCGACCCGAGCGAGCACAACGAGTGGGCCAGACCTTGTCCCGCAACATCCGCTCCCGCTCGGCCGCCGCGCCGCGCGCGCGCGCCGCGCTTGCGGCGGCCAGCGCCCGCTCCTCAGTCCTCCAGCACCGCCACGACCGGCGCGTGGTCGCTCGGGATCGCTCCGGACGTCTTCCCCTTCTTCCGGTAGTCGCGGTCGACGTACACGTCTTTCACGCGATTCGCGAGGGACGGCGTCGCGAACAGGATGTCCAGGCGCATGCCCTCGTTCTTGTGGAAGCAGCCCGCACGGTAGTCCCACCACGAGAAGCTGATGTTGTCGGGATACTTCGCGCGATACAGATCCACCAGGCCCGCACCACGAAGACGCGCCACCAGCGCGCGCTCCTCGTCGGTGTGGTGGCAGTGGCCGCGGAAGCGGACGCCGCCGTACGAGTCGAGGTCGGTGGGGCACACGTTGAAGTCGCCGCCCACGAGGAGTGGTACGTCGGTGCTCGACTTCGCTCGCTCTTCGACGTGCTGGGCGAGGCTCTCCAGCCACGCCAGCTTCACCTTGAAGTCGGCATGCGCCACCGATTTCCCGTTCGGGATGTACACGCTCGCCACCTCGATGCCGTGCACCTTGGCGACGACGAAGCGCGCGCCCGCCTCCGCTGCGCCGGGCAACTCGCGCATCACCACCTCGGGACGCTCCTTCGCGATCACAGCCACGCCGTTCCAGCTCTGCTGACCCGACACCACCGCGTGATAGCCCGACGCTCTCAGCTCGAGATGTGGGAACTCCGCCTCCGCGATCTTGAGCTCTTGCAGACACACCACGTCGGGCTGCCGCTCCGCGAGCCACTCCGCCAAGCGCTGCGAGCGCGCGCGTATCCCGTTCACGTTCCACGTCGCGAGAAGCACGTCTCGCTCCTAGCGCGATCGGCCGCGCGCGTCACATGTCCGCGTCACATGTCCCCGAGGCTCGCCATCCGTGGGCCCGACGCTCGGGCCGCACCGGCGATCCGACGGCTGTGTTCGTCGAGACACTTCACCGCTTCCTCGGGCGTCTTCACCAGCATCAGCGCCTTGCGCGCCGGCTCGTCGAACACCGAGCGCGCGAGACCCGCGAGCACACGCACCTCGCGCTCGTACGCCTTCGGCGGCAACAGCAGCAGGAACACGATCCGCGCCGCCCGCCCGTCCGGCGCGTCGAAATCGATGCCGTCGTGAGAGAGCCCCAGTGCGACCACGGGCTTCGTCAGGCCCTCTACCGCCGCGTGCGGGATCGCCACTTCGTCGCCGAGGCCCGTCGGCGCCATCATCTCGCGCTCCAGCACCGCGATGAGCGCGGGCTCCACGAGGTCGCCGATCGACGCGCGCAGCGAATGCCCGAGCTCCTCGATGGCCCGCGCCGACGTCGCCGCCACGAGGTTCGGAACGAACGCGCCGGAGCGCACGAGCGTCGCCGCATCTTCCGGTGAAGCAGAGCGCCCCGAGACCGGAACACCACCGCGAGGGGCAAAAAGAAGCCACTTCATCATCGGTCCGGCGATGAGCGACGTCCCGATCGCCATCGTCACCAGCGCGACGAAGACGCGATCGTCGATGAGCCCGGCGTCGCGCGCGAGGAGCGCGAGGATGATCTCCATCGCGCCGCGTGCGTTCAGACCGAAGCCAACGACCAGCGACTCGCGCCACGGCATGCCGGAGAGCCGCGCGCCCACGCTGCAGCCCACCACCTTCGCGACCGACGCGACCACGAACACCACGAGGCACAGCACGACGTCGAAGTTCGCGAGGAAGTCCACGCGCAGCGCCACCGATGCGAAGAACACCGGCGCGAACACGTTGGTCACGAATTGCTGGATCGTCTGACGCGTGCGCTCGCGCAGCTTCGGCGAGCCGCCCACGGTGACGCCGACGACGAACCCGCCGAGCACCGCATGGATGCCGATCGCCTGCGTGATGCTCGCGCCGAGGATCGCCACCACGATGAGGAGCGAGAGGACACGCCCTGGCGCGAGATCGGCCTGCAGCTCGATCCGCGTGAGCACGCTGTCCACCACGCGCCGGCCGATGAAGAAGCAGACTGCGCCGAAGAGCAGCGCGATGCCGACCGTCATCGCGAGGTGCGGGAGATCGACGCCGCCGCCGCGCATCGGTCCGAGCAGGATGCTGAACGCCACCCAGCCGACGAGGTCGTTGATCATCGCCGCCGTCATCACGAGCAGACCGATGTCCGTCTTGAAGAGGCCGAGATCGAGGAGCGTCTTCGCGATGACCGGGAGCGCCGAGATCGACAGCGCGACGCCGATGAATACCGCGAACAGCAGGCGCTGCTCGGGATGCACGAGCACAGCGTCCGGAACGAGATAGCCGACGAGGAGGCCGCCGAGCATCGGCAACGCCATGCCGAAGAGCGCGACGCGCAGCGCGCTCCGTCCGCGTCGCTTCACGATCTCGAGGTCGACCTCGAGGCCCGCGACGACGAGCAGCAGCACCACCGCGATCGTCGTGTAACCGGAGAGCATCGCGGCCGGCGGACCGTTGGGCAGAAGGAACGCATGCGCGGCCGGCGCGATCCGGCGCAAGCCGGTGGCGCCGAGCAATACGCCGGCGACGATCTCGCCGACCACGAGCGGCAGCCCGATCGCGCGCCCGAGCTCACCGAGCAGGCGCGCCACGCCGAGCAGTACGGCGATGGAAAGCAGGAAGACGAGGGCGTCGTGCTCGTTCACGGCAGTGCCTTACAACTACCCAGTACGCGCGCTCAAGCGCGGCCGATCGCATTGCAGAGGGTTCGCGTGAACTCCTCGGTGCCGACCTGTCCGCCGAGATCCACGGTGCGTGTGCCGGCCTCGAAGACCGAGAGCAGGCCCTTCTCGATCTTCGTCGCAGCGACGTGCTCGCCGAGGTGATGCAGCATCATCACGCCGCTCTGGATGAGCGCGGTGGGGTTGGCGATGCCCTGCCCCGCGATGTCGGGCGCCGATCCGTGCACCGCTTCGAACACCGCGCACTCGAGGCCGATGTTCGCGCCCGGGACGATGCCGAGCCCGCCCACCAGGCCGGCGCCGAGGTCGCTCAGGATGTCGCCGTAGAGGTTCTCGGTGACGATCACGTCGAGCTTGTTGGCGTTGCGCACCATGTTCATCGCGCAGGCGTCGACGATGATCTCGTACGGCTCGATGCGCGGGTACTTGAGCGCCACTTTGCGGAAGCACTCGAGGAGAAGCCCGTCCGAGAGCTTCATGATGTTCGCCTTGTGCACCACGGAGACGCGCTTGCGCTCCATCCTGACGGCGTAGTCGAACGCGTACTCGCAGATGCGCGTGCAGGCCTTCTCGGTGATCAGCTTGATGGCCTGGACGACGCCCGGCATGATCATGAGCTCGAGGCCCGCGTAGAGGTCCTCGGTGTTCTCGCGCACGATGACGATGTCGGTGCCTTCGAAGCGCGGCTCGATCCCCGGCAGGCTGCGGATGGGCCGCACGTTCGCGTAGAGATCGAGCGCCTGGCGCAGCGTCACGTTGACGGAACGGAAGCCCTTGCCGATCGGCGTCCCGATCGGGCCCTTCAGCGCGACCTTGTTCCTGCGGATCGAGGTGAGCACCTCGTCGGGAAGGGTCGTGCCGCGCTTCTCGGCGATCGCCGCGCCGGCCTCCTGGACCTCCCACTCGATCTTCACGCCGGAGGCCTCGAGGACACGTCGTGTCGCGTCGGCAACCTCCGGTCCGATACCGTCCCCCGGTATGAGCGTGATGGTGTGGGCCATGGGTCGGCGCCAGAGTACGCTGTGCGCTCGCTGGGTTCCAGAGATGCCGACGCCGACCTCCTTACGTGTTCACGCCAACGAGCTCTTGCATCACGTCCTCGAATGGGATGCGCGCGCACCGGGGCCCGCAGCGCCGGGGCTCGCGGCGCGTACCGTCGTCCTCGTCCACGGCTACATGGATGCAGGCGGAACGTGGGACCTCGTTGCTCCGGCGCTCGCCGCGCAGGGCATGCGCGTTCTCGCGCCCGACATGCGCGGCTTCGGTGACGGCGCGCGCGCCCCGAAGGGCAGCTACTACCACTTCGTCGATTACGTGTTCGACCTCGCCGATCTCGTCGAGTCACTGTCGCCTCGCGAGCCGATCGCGCTGGTCGGGCATTCGATGGGCGGGACCATCGCGACGCTCTTCGCAGGGACATTTCCGGAGCGCGTGACGCGCCTCGCGCTCGTCGAAGGCGTCGGACCGCCCGACAATCCGTACGAGGTCGGGCCCACGCGCATGCGCGGATGGATCGATCAGGTGCGAGCTGCGCGAGCGCGAGGGAAGGGGAGACCGACGTTCTCGCCGGACGAAGCGCTCCGTCGCATGGCGGCGAATCATCCGAGCGTCGACCCCGCGGTGCTCGCGCATCGACTGCCTCATCTCGCGGCGGATGCCGGCACGGGCGACGGGCGCGTCGCGTGGCATTTCGATCCTCTGCATCGCACGATGGCGCCGATGCCGTTCTTCGCGAAGCTGTTCGTCGAGTTCGCGAAGAAGGTGACGTGCCCGGTGCTCTTCGTGAGCGGCGGCCCGCAGGGCTATCACCCGCCCGACGAGGCGGAGCGCATCGCCGCGTTCGCCGACTGCAAGCACGTCGACCTGCCGAGCGCGGGTCACATGGTGCACTGGACGCAGCCCGAAGCATTGGCGCCACTTCTGCTCGAGCACTTCGGAGCAGCGTCGACTGCGCGAGAAGGCGCCAAACCATGATGAACCAGCCGTCGTTCCATCCGTCCTCGAGCCCGCCCGTGGCGCCGCTTCCTCCGAACGCGCTCGCGTGTCCGTGGTGCGATTGCCCGGCCGCGCCGAATCCCGTCGCGCAGAGCTGCGCCGGTTGCCGGCGTCGCTTCACGTTGAGCGCGGGACCTGCGCTCGACGGCTCGGTGATGCCGGCGCCGTTCCATCCGGCCGCGATGCGGATCGCGCTGCGCTGGTCGATGGTCGTCACGTATGGCTTCGCGACGCTCGAGCCGCCGGGCATCCACTCCGGCACGCTCGATCCGGTCCTCGCCGTGGCCCCGATCGAACAAACGTCGATCGCTTACGGCGATGTCGTGTCGATCGCGGTCTGGCGCAAGGTGGCGTGGGGGGATTGCATCATCGCGACGCTGATCCCGGTGCCGATCGCGTTCTTCGCGGCGTGGGGCGCGATCCTCGCCGTGACGAAGGTCGGTGGCGTCGCTGCGGTCTGCGCGGCGATCGCGCTCGGCTCGGGCCTCCTCGCGGCCTGGTTGTACCGGCGCGGCATCGTCATCGGACGGAGGCAAGCGCGCATCGTGGGCCGCTGGGCGTCCGCCAGGGTCCCCTTCGAGACGAGCCCCGCGTTCCACG
>JAXDMI010000463.1:0-2601 GCA_034666145.1 Myxococcales bacterium
ACGAGCCCGATGTCCCTCGTCGCCACCATCGGCATGACGACGTCCGCGGGGATGAACGACGGCAGCGTTCCCTGCGCGGCGGCGCCGAGCACGGTCGCGAAGTTGTCGAAGAACGACGCCGCGCGGACGAACGTGGTCTTCGCCGGCGTCTTCGCGAAGCGCTGCTCTGCATAGTGGACGGTGCGGATCGGGCCGGTGCCCGCTTCGTGCTGCGCGCCCACCGAGGACAGCAGCACCACGTGCGGGAGCTTGCTCTTCTCGATGGCGCGCGCGAGCGTCTCGACCGACGCGCGGCGCTGCGCGATGAAGTCCTTCGCGCCGAGATCGGGCGGCGAGAGAACGTACGCGCCGGTGGCGCCCTCGAACGCCTTGGTGAGCGCCGCCTCGTCGTCGACGGTCGCAACGGCAACGTCGGCGCCGCGCGCCTTCCACGGCTCGCCCTTCTTGGCGTCACGGACGATGACGCGGACCTTCTTGCCCTGCTCGAGCAGCGCGTTGGCGACGATCGAGCCCGTATTTCCAGACACTCCAGAGATGACGAACATGGGGAAGACCTCCTGGGTCGCCGCTCAACCTAAGGTGGCTCCGGTCATTCTCCCAATCGATGATAAATATAACGAGCATGCAGCAGCTGCATCTCGAGGCCCTGGATCTGAATCTGCTCGTCGCGCTGCGGGCGCTGCTGGCGGAACGACACGTCACTCGGGCAGCGGCGCGCGTCGGTCTCTCGCAGCCGGCGATGAGCCATGCGCTGTCACGACTGCGCGAGCTGCTCGGCGACAAGCTGCTCGTCCGCACGCCGAACGGCATGCGACCGACGGCGCGTGCCGAGGCGATGACCGCGCCGCTCGAACGTGCGCTCGAAGACATCGGCCGCCTCATCGCATCGCCGGAGCCGTTCGAACCGCGCCTCTCGACACGCAAGTTCGGCATCGCCGCCAACGACTACATGGAGCTCGTGCTCTTCCCTCGCCTCTTGCGCCGGCTCTTCATCGAAGCGCCGAACGTCGACGTGCGGATCGTCAACCTGGGCGGGCAGGCGAACACCGAGATGGCAGAGGGCCGGCTCGATCTCGCCATCGGAGTGGTGGCGCAGATGGCGACCATCGACGCATCACGGGGGATCCGCTCGCAGGACCTCATCTCCGACGGCTTCGTGTGCGTGGTCCGCGAGAATCACCCCGTGGTGAAGAAGCGCCTCTCGCTCGACGACTTCGTCGCGCTGCCGCACGCGCTCGTCGCGCCGCGCGGCGAAGGCGGAAGCGTCGTCGACTCGGCGCTCGCTCGGCTCGGGAAGAAGCGGCGCGTCGCGGTGGAGATCCCGCACTTCCTCGTCGCGCCCCACGTCATCCGCGAGACGGATCTCCTGCTCACGCTCGCGGCGCGCGTGGCGGAGAGCCTCGCGCCGCTGCTCGGCCTCCGTCGCATCGCGCCGCCGCTGGAGCTGCCGGGCTTCACGATGGCGATGCTGTGGCACGAGCGCCAGCACGTCGACCCCGCGCACGTCTGGCTGCGCGAGCTCATTGCCTCGGTGGCGAAGGACCTCTGACTCGAGCTGCTGCGAGCTACGACGTGACGACGCTGCGCGCGAACGGCACGAGGTGCTGGTTCACGGCATCGGGATCTTCGAGCGTCGACATGTGACCGACGTCGTCGAGCATGACGAGTCGCGAACCGGGAATCGCGCGCGCGATGTTCTCGCTCTTCTCGGGCGGCGTCGCGCGGTCTTCGCGGCCGCACATCACGAGCGTTGGAACGCGGATGCGATCGAGCTTCTCGAGGACGCTCGTGCGATGCACGACGACGGCGAGCGATGCTCGCGCGACGCCTTCGCGATCGAAGCCCATCGTGCGCTTGTAGGTGGTCTCGAGCAGCTCGGGACGCTCGCGTAGCGTGTGGTCCGCGAACATGAGCGGCGCCACGTCCTTCCGGAAGAGGCTGTACGGAAAGCCGACGCGACGATGCATCGCGATGAGCGCGCGGTAGCGGAGTCGCTTCGCGAGCTCCTCCTTCTCGGCGCTCGTATCGAGCAGCGCGAGACCGGCGACGCGCGCCGGATGCTGCAGCGCCAGGCGCATCGCCACCATGCCGCCCCACGACAAACCGACGAGCAACGCGCGCGGAATGTCGAGCTCGCCGAGCGTGTCGAGGAGCGCATCGGCGTGCTCCTCCATCGTGAACTTCGGCGGCGGCTCGCTCTTGCCGTGGCCGGGGCCGTCGATGACGATCACGCGACCGAGCGCGGAAAGGGGTTCGACCTGCCCGCGCCACATGCCGCCGTCGAAGAGGAGCCCGTGGAGGAGAACGATCGCAGGATCGCCGCCACGTCGGGCTTCGCCGCGTTCGTCGTAGAAGAGGCGGCCGAGGCGCGTGCGTACGTAAGGCATGAGCGGAAGGAGCCCGCGTTTGCCTACGGGAAGATCTCGCGCTCCTTGTAGACCGCCTCGATGCGCGCGAGCGCGATGGCGTAGGCCGCGATGCGACGATCGACCTTGTTCTGGCGAGCGAAGTCGGCGACCTCGCGGTAGCTGCGGGTCATCGCCTTCTCGAGCTTCGCGTCGACCTCTTCTTCGGTCCAGCTCTCCGAGCGCTTGTTCTGCA
>JAXDMI010000464.1:0-4166 GCA_034666145.1 Myxococcales bacterium
GGGAAGTCCGGACGCGACCGGCAGCAATAGAGGTTGAACGTCGCGGCGCCGTGCTCGGGGTACGTGTGCACCGAGAGATGAGACTCGGTGAGCAGGTAGAGACCCGTCACGCCGCCCTCGCCTCCGAACTTGTGCCACGCGCCTTCGCCGATCACGCGCAGCTCCAGCCGCACGAGGATGGTCTCGAGCAGCGCACGCACCACCGCGAGATCACGCAGTGCTTCTGCGCGGCATCCGTGGGCATCGACGAGCCATTCGGTTCCGAGTGTCATCGTAGGCTTCGCGCGCGAGGCTACCCCCTCGCGTCCGTAGCGAAAAGCTCCTATCGTCGGCCCCGCGATGGCGGTCACTACCGGACCCTGCCCGAACTGCGGCTCGTCGATCGAGTTCCGCGCCGGCTCGTCGCTGTCGCTCGTCTGCAAGTACTGCAAGCACGTCGTGGTCCGCACGGATCGCGACATGAAGAACCTCGGTCGCGTGGCCGACGTGACGTTCTCCGATGCCGCGCTCTCGCCCGGCGATCGCGGCACGTTCCGCGGTCGCTCGTTCTCGATCGAGGGCCGCCTCGTCCTGCAGCATCCCGCGGGCGGCACGTGGGAGGAGTACTACGCCGTCTTCGATGGACGTCACAACGCGTGGATAAGCGAGGCCCAGGGCTTCTGGCAGGTCGTGACGGCCGAGCCGATCGCTGCGCCGCCGCTCCAGTCGCTCGCGCCGCAGATGCAGGTGCCGCTCGGCAACCACGGCATCTTCGTGGTCGGCGAGCGGAACGAGGGGACGTTCCTCTCCGCCGAGGGCGAGCTGCCGTTCGCGGCGGCGCCCGGGACGACGCGCTACTTCGTCGATCTCTCGGCGGCCGGCGGCGGCTGGGCGTCGATCGACTACGGCGACGGCAACGCGGCGCCGCAGGTCTACGTCGGCGTGCAGACCACGTTCGCCGAGTTCCAGGTGCAGGAGCGCGGTGGCGATCGACCGGCCGTGCGCGTCGCGACGCAGTCGATCAAATGCGGGAGCTGCGGTGCGCCGCTGCCCGTGCTCTCACCCGGTACCGAGCGCGCGGCATGTGTTCATTGCAACGCGATCAGTGACGTCAAGCTGCAGCAAGTCGTTGCGCAGCAGGCCGCGTCGCGCGACCGACCTTCGATCGAGCTCGGTCGCACGGGCGTGATGCCGATCGCCGATGCGCGCGGCGTCACCAACGCCGAGTGGACGGTGCTCGCGTACGTCCAGCGATCGACGGGCACGCCGTACAGCGACGAGTTCTTCGGCTGGGAGGAGTACCTCCTCTACAACCTGCAGCACGGCTATCGCTGGCTCGTCTTCGACGAGGGCATGTTCTATTACATCACGCCGCTCGCAGCGGGTGACATCGACGCGAGCCGCGCGCCGACGTTCGTGCGTCGCAACAACACCCACTACCGGCAGCGCAACGCGCAGACCGCGCGCGTCGACTTCGTGCTCGGCGAGCTCTACTGGAAGGTCGAGGTCGGCGAGACCGTCTGGGCCGAGGACTACGAGCACGGTCGCGAGATCCTCTCGAGCGAGAAGAACGCGAACGAGATCAGCTGGTCGCACGGCGTCGTCGTGTCGACGCAGGTGATCACGCAGGCCTTCGGCTACCAGCCGAAGCCGAGCGCCTATGGCGCCGAGTCGCCGTCGTTCTCGAGCGCCGGTGGCGGCTCGACCAAGGCGTCGCCCGCGCTGATCATCGCCATCATCCTCATCGTGCTCCTCGTGTTCGCGATGGCTTCGTGTGGCTCGTGTCTCTCGGGCGGCGGGTCCGGCGTCAGTAGCAGCAGCAGCAGCAGCGGCGGCGTCCGGGGCGTCGGCGGGAGCTCGAGCGGCGGCTTCGGCGGAAAGTGATCCGCTCGCGCACCGAGCGTCATGGGTGAGCTCCTCCTCTACGTGACCGTGGTCCTCGTCGCGACGTGCGGGCTCGTCTACGAGCTCGTCGCCGGCGCGGTGTCGACGTACTTGCTCGGCGACTCGGTCACGCAGCTCTCGACCGTCATCGGCGTGCATCTCTCGGCGATGGGCGTCGGCGCGTGGCTCTCGAAGTACGTCGAGGAGCGCGTCGCAGAGCGGTTCGTCGATTGTCAGATCGCAGCGTCGTTCGTGGGCGGTCTGGGCGGGCCCATCCTCTACCTGACCTTCGCGGAGAGCTCGCACGTGCGGCTCGTGCTCTACCTGCTCGTGGCGTCGACCGGCGTGCTCGTGGGCGCGGAGCTCCCGCTGCTCATGCGCGTGCTCAGGCGTCGCGTGGCCTTCAAGGACGTCGTGCCGCGCGTGCTCTCGCTCGACTACGCGGGAGCGCTGGTCGGTGCGCTGGTGTTCGCGCTCGTGCTGCTGCCGAACCTCGGCATCCTCCGCACCGGGATCGTCTTCGGGATCCTCGGCGTGCTCTCGGGGCTGTGGGGCACGTGGGTGCTCGGCAGCTCGCTCGAGCCGCGGCCGCTGCGCATCCGTGGGCTCGTGGCGCTCGTGGTGCTGGGTGGAGCGCTCGCGGGGTCGCAAAAGATCGTCCAGGTGGCGGACGAGGCGCTGCTCCTCCATCCCGTCGCGTTCACCAAGCAGACCGAGTACCAGCGCATCGTGCTGACGCAGGCGCGGAGCGGCGTCAGCTTGTTCCTCGACGGAAACCTGCAGTTTGCATCGATCGACGAGTATCGCTACCACGAGGCGCTCGTTCATCCGGCGTTCGCCGTGGCGAAGAAGAAGGAGAACGTCCTCGTCCTCGGCGGCGGTGACGGGCTCGCGGTGCGGGAAATCCTGCGTCATCCAGAGGTGAAGTCGGTGACGCTCGTCGACCTCGATCGCGGGATGACCGACCTCGCGCGCGAGCTGCCCCTGCTCCGAGCGCTCAACGAGGGCTCGCTCTACGACCCGCGCGTGCGCGTCATCAACGACGACGCGATGGTCTGGATCACCGAGGATCATCCCGAGATCCCGAAGACGTTCGACGTCGTCATCGTCGACTTCCCGGATCCGAACAACTTCGCGCTGGGGAAGCTCTACACGGTGCGTTTCTATCGTCTGCTGCGCGAGCGCGTGGCGGAGGGAGGCGTGATCTCCGTGCAGAGCACGTCACCGTTGGTCGCGCGGCGCTCGTTCTGGTGCGTGGTGCGCTCGATCGAAGCGGCGGGCTTCGTGGCGCGTCCCTACCACGCGCTGGTCCCATCGTTCGGCGAGTGGGGCTTCGTGCTCGCCTCGCGCGGAGAGCTCCCGCTCCCGTCGCATGTCCCGCCGAACCTCCGCTACCTCACGGACGGCACTGTGGCGTCACTCTTCGATCTCGCGCCGGACATGTCCTCCGTCCCCGTCGAAGTGAACCGCCTGAACAACCAAATGCTCGTTCGCTACTACGAAGAAGAATGGTCCCGCTGGGCGCGCTGATCGAGACGAGCGCGAGAGCGGTTACGCTTCGTGGAGGACGCGCATCACGTTGTCGTGGAGGATCTTGCCCACGGCCGTGCGGGTGAAGCCCGCGGCCAGCATGGCGTCGGTGAGGAGCGGGAGGCCGCGCGGGTCTTTCAGGTGCTTCGTCGGGACGATGAAGCCGTCCCAGTCGCTGCCCAGCGCCGCCGCGTCTTCGCCCACCACGTCGACGATGTGCTTCAGGTGCTTGATCACCGGCTCGAGCCCGTCGCCGCCCACGTAGCGCGGACAGAAGATCACGCCGACCACGCCGCCCTTGTCGGCCACCGCCTTCAACTGCGCGTCGTCGATGTTGCGCCAGTGCTCGAACGCGCCGAGCACGCCGGTGTGGCTCACGATGGGCGGCTTCTTCGCCACCGCACACGCATCGAGGAAGCCTTGCTTGTTCACGTGCGCGAGATCGACGAGCACGCCGCTGTCCTCGCACGCCTCGACGAGCTCGCAGCCCCATCGCGTGAGGCCCGACTCGTCACTCCGACCCTTGCCGTACGCGGGAAAGCCCGCCTCGTTCGCCGTGAAATGGAGCAACCCGATGTAGCGAACGCCGCGTCGCGCGAACGTCGCCACGTTGTCGAGATTGCCTTCGAGCGCATGAGCGCCCTCGATCCCGAGCAGCGCCGCGAGCTCGCCTGCGCCGTTCGCCGCGCGGATCTCCGCCGCCTTCCGCACGAGTCGCAGCGCGCCCGGCTTCTTCGCCATCTGCGCGTCGAGCGCGTCGATCTGCTCGTGGA
>JAXDMI010000465.1:0-12650 GCA_034666145.1 Myxococcales bacterium
TACCCCCGAAAGGGGGGCGCCCTCTCGTTCTTTAGGCGTTTGTTTTTCTCGGGTCGCTGCGCTCCCCTCGAACATTCGCCAACGAGGGATGCCGGCCCGGCAAATGGCTGAGCTCGCAGCAAATGGCTGAGCTCGCCCGGCAGGGTCCTCCGAGCGAATGGATGAGATCGAGGATCGCGGGCGAGGTAGTCGCTGAGGCGCTCGGCCGTTCAGGGGGTGTCGGGCGGACAGCCGCACGCCTGCGACGTGGGTGTCGCGCGTACAGTGTAATTGACGGGCCCGACCCGGGGACGGGCGCTGCGTCATTTCTTGCTCGGTCAGTCGCCGAGATAGAGCTTCAGGGATTCTGCGGCGGCTCGGCGATCGAAGGGGACGCCCTTGAGCTCGTCGCGCTGGCCGATCTGCTCGAACAGCTCGGAGAGGAACGTGTGGAACTGCTCCGCCTCCGTCACGGCATGTTCGAGACGTTGCGGATCGAGCAGGTCCGTCTCTTCGAGAGCCGTGAGCGCGCTGATGAACGCATCGAAGCGCGGATAGTCGGCGGCGCGTAGCAGCGGATAGCCCATCGCGCCGAAGTACGTGAGGAACTCGCGGACGAACTGCAGCGAGGACGGGCCGCTCCAGCGATCCTCGCGGCTCGGCGTGGAGCGCGCCTTGGCGCCGAAGGCCCGGACGATCTGCGCGAACATCCACACGTCACGGCGGAGCCGGGTCGAGAGCGAGCGCCGCGCGGCAGCGTCGTCGAACACGCCGTGCTCGTCGAGCCGAGCGCCGAGCGCCTTGCCGAGCACGAGCACCGCGTTCTGAAGCGCGGGCCGCAGGTTGCCGCCGATCGCAGCAACGGCTGCGCGCAGCTTCTCGCTCGTCGCGGTGCCGTCGGCCGGAGGAAGGTCGTGCTCGAAGGTGCGGCGTAGCTCGAGGCGCACGTTCGCGGCGATGCCGCCGAGCGTCGATTTGATGGTGAGGAGGCGATGGGCCTCGGCCATCATTTCCTCGTATTTCCCGGCGATTTGCGATGCGGGAATCTTGAAGAGCTCGCGCTCGTAGCTGTCCGCGAGCTGCTCGCCCGCTTGCTTGCGGAGGTAGTCGGTGAGCGCGCGCGCGTCGGAGCGGAGCACGCTGAGGATCAGGTAGACGACGCCGGCGGGGCGCGGCTCGCGGACCACGTGATCGAGCAGCGTGAGGTAGCGAAGCATGCGGAACAGCGAGAGGAACGTCAGCGCGACGAGCTTGCGTGCCTGCTCCCCCGGCACCTGCCGCATCAGCTCGAGCACGCGGACGTTCGTGATCCGATCGAACTCGGGACGGAACTCCAACGCCGCCAGCGGATTGAAGAACGCCGACTGCGACACCTCGCGATGCGCGACCGACAACGTCGCGTAGAACAGCCGGAACGGGACGCGCGGGAGCCTGGTCACTCCACCTGTCACCTCGAGGAGGTTCGTCAGCGCGTGACGCAGCAGGAACAGCGATTCCTCCGGCGTGTCCTGCGTCATGGTTCCGCGCACGAGCCGCGAGCGCGCGCCGTCGTCCGGGAGGAGCATCTCGAGGTAGCGCTGGAACACGAACGCGCGCTCCTGCTCGCCGAGCAGCAACCGCGACAGCGCCACCACGCGCTGCATGCCGTCACGCGCGAGCGCCAGCGCCTCGCGATAGTCTTGCGCAACGATGGCTGCGCGACGCGGCGGACCCGGGTGATTTCGCGGGTTGGCGAAGCACGCGAGGCCCTTCAGGAGCACCTCGAGCTCGAAGAGCGCCTCGTTGCGGCGATCCTCCGGGAGCTTCGCGATCCATTGATCGCGCGCGTGCGACTGCTCGCGACGGAGGCCGCGCGTGTCGCGGAGGAGATCGGAGTACGCGTCCGCGCCGCCCGGCGGGATCGAGCGCGGCGCCATCGAGGCGATCGATCGCGGCGGGAACGACGCGCTCGTGCCGCTCGATCCGCGCGGCGGCACCGAGCGGCTCACGGCGAGGCCTTGGCCCGCGGACCGCGGCCTCCGGGGCCGGAATCGCCCGATTTCGACGGTCGATCGCCGTCGCGCTTCGAGAGCAACGTGGCGAGACGGCCCACGCGCGGGCCGAGCATCTTGGCCATGACGCCCTCGATGTCGCGGCCGGTTCGCTGCGTGAGCAACGTGATGTCGAGCGCGACCTGGCTGGTCACGATCTCCGCGATGGCCGTGGTCTCGCTGATGACGGCGGCGTCGAGATCGCCCATTTCCGTGGCGCCGATGAGGGAGCGCTTGTCGTCGGCGACGACCACGAGGCGGTGCTTCCAGAACTCCTCGAGGGCTTTCTCCTCGAGGCCGTAGCTGAAGACCTCGCCGGGCAGCGCCGGCAGCTCGGCATGCGAGAAGACGACGATGTAGACCTTCCGCTTCGCCGCGCGCTTCAGCTCCGCGGTGATCTGCTCGATCTCGCGCGGCCAGCCGCTCACCACGATGCGCTGCTGGGCGCCGCGGATGAGGCGCTCGGCCTCCTCGAGGATGCGCTGGTAGCCGCGGACGCTGAAGGCATCCGGCGCAGGCGGCGACGTGTCGATGCTGCGGATCGCGGTCTCGAGCTGCTCGGTCGACGAGTCGAACCGCTTTCGCAGGAGGACGAGCAGGTCCTCGGCGGCCGCAGGCGCGAAGCGCTCGGGCGTACCGGCGATGGAGCGCGCCGCGCCGGCCTTCACGAGACGCCGCAGCACGCCGTACACGGCGGAGCGCGGGATCTGCGCGCGAACACCGACCTCGTAACCGGTGGCGGGGCTGTCCTGGAGGAGCGCGGCATACGCGCGCGACTCGTTCAGGCTGAAGCCCAAGGCCACGAGGGCGGGCACGACGTCAGGTTCGCCCCGTCGGGCATCACGGAGCGTGTCAGCCATGGCCCTTTTTCCCACGAAACGCGCGCGTTGACCAAGGTCCCGCACGCATCTCGCGACCGATTGTGCGCTAGCCTCGCCTCATGAAGCTCGGAAAGGTTCTCGCCACGACCGCCGTCTCCGGGATGCTCGCCGCTCTCGCGGGTTGCGGAGCCGCCGCCAAAGAAGCCCCGGGCGCGAGCATGGCGCCGGCTGCGCCCGCCACCGACGTGCCCTCGCTCGGCGAGAAGAACTGCTGCAAGGGCAAGAACGCCTGCAAGGGAAAGAGCGGCTGCAAGACCCAGACGAACGCCGCCTGCGCCGGGCAGAACGACTGCAAGGGCAAGGGCACGTCGTGCCCGCGGGGATGAACGACTGAGCTTCCGGGCCCGCCACGCGATCCCGGATCTCGGCGTCGGCGTCGGATTCCGCGCCCCGCACTACGGGCGCATCCTCGACGACCATCCGCCGATGGATTGGTTCGAGGTCATCAGCGAGAACTTCCTGGTCGGCGGCGGACGACCGCTCGAGAACCTCGCGCGCCTCCGCGACGCCTATCGCGTCGTACCGCACGGTGTGTCGCTCGCCATCGGCTCGGTCGAGCCGCTCGACGTCGACTACCTCGCGCGTCTTCGCGTGCTCGTCGATCGGATCGACCCACCGTGGGTGTCCGATCACCTGTGCTGGGGACGCGCGCCGGGAATGCACCTGCACGACCTCCTGCCGCTTCCGTATACGTCCGAGGCCGTGGACCTCGTCGTCGAGCGCGTGAAGCGCGTACAGGGCATGCTGGAGCGGCCCTTCGCGCTCGAGAACGTGTCGAGCTACATGACGTACCGCGCGAGCTCGATGAGCGAGTGGGAGTTCGTCGCCGAAGTCGCCGAGCGCGCCGACTGCGGGATCCTTCTCGACTGCAACAACGTCTACGTGTCGGCGAAGAATCACGGCTTCGACGCCGAGCGCTACATCGACGCGATGCCGGAGGGCCGCGTCGTGCAGATGCATCTCGCGGGACACACAGACAAGGGCCGCTACCTGCTCGACACGCACTCCGATCACGTGTCGGACGAGGTGTGGGCGCTCTATCGACGCGCGGTCCGGCGCTGCGGCGCGGTCGCGACGCTCATCGAGTGGGACGACGACATCCCGGAGTGGGACGTCCTCGAGGCCGAGGCCGAACGCGCGCGCGTGATGCGTCGCGAGGCGCTCGCGGAGATCGCATCATGACGGCACCGGCCGACCTCGCGTCGATGCAGCGAGCGATCGCCGAGCTCGTGACGGGAGCAGCGGCGGTCGCGAGCGACCTCCGGAGCGCAGCCGTCGCCGAGGAGCTCGCCGCCGGCAACGACCGTCTCTCGCCAGCCGAGCAGCTCGACGTCTATCGGGAGCAATACCTGTTGCGGCACCTCGATGTGCTGCGCGAGGACTTCCTCACGCTCGAGCATGCGCTCGGCGACACGCGGTTCGAAACGCTCGCGAAGGCCTATTTAAAGGCACTTCCGTCGCGATCTTTCTCGCTCCGCGATCTCGGTGTCGACCTGCCGCGCTTCGTCGCCGAGACCGCGCCGTGGTCGGAGGACCCTCTCCTCGCCGACCTCGCGCGCCTCGAGTGGGCCTTCGTCGACGCGTTCGACGCGCCGGATGCGCCGCCGCTCGACCTCGCGACAGTCACCGCGGTGCCCGAGGACGCCTGGCCGTCGGCGCGCCTCGTCCTGCAGCCCTCCGTGCAACGGCTCGCGCTCCGCTACCCTGCGCACGAGGCTCGGCTCGCAGCGCGAAGCGGTGAGCGGTCGGCGGCGGAGGCCATGAAGCGCCCGCCGCCCACGCCGACCTACGTCGTCCTCTTTCGTGGCGCCGAGCGTCTGCAGTGCCTCGCCATCGACCCCGACGCCTACGCGCTACTCGACGAGCTCGCGCGCGGCACCGCGCTCGGCGATGCGTGCGAGCGCGTCGCGACCGCGTCCGGCGCGAGCGGCGCGTCGTTCGAGGAGAAGGTCGGCGCGTGGTTCCAGCAGTGGACCGCGTTGGGCTGGCTCAGTCGCGTCGACCTCGCGTGAAGCGCAGCGCTACTTCGCGCCGGCGTCCGCGCCCTTGCCGAACGTCTTCGGGTGGAAGTTGAACGGATAGTTCGCGCGGGTCTCGAAGCCGCCCTTGCTGGGGGCGAATTTGATCTTCTTGATGATGTCCACGATGCAGGCGCCGACGCCCGGCTCGTTGATCGTCGACTTGCCCGAGTCGACCGATGCGTCACTGACGACGCCCGCCGGATCGATCACGAACTTCACGGTGAGGTCGCCCTCGATGCCGGGATGGTCCTTCAGACCTTTGTCGTAGCAAGCGCGCGCTTCGTCGCGGCGCGCCATGACGATGGTCTGGATGTCCTCGCGGCGACGTCCCGGCTCCTGCGAGTGACCGGGGCCCGCCTTCGGTCCGGCGTCGCCTTTGGTCTCGATCTCGGTGTGGGTCGACGAGCCGAGCTTCGCGCCCTGGAGCTCGCCGCCGTCCGGGAGGTTGGTGGTCGTGGTGCCGCCGCTCGCTGCGGCGACGCTGTCTCCGCCGGAGCTCGCTGCGCCCGCGCCGCCGCTCGACGAAGCGGCGCCCGCGCCGCCGGAAGAAGCGCTGGTGCCGTCGCCCGGAGCCTTTACGTCACCGTCGGGCTTGCCGCCGCCGCACGCGACCGTGAGAACCACGAAGGAGGCGGCAGCCGACATGGCGAGCAGCGCAGGAACAGTGAGAGCGGAGCTTTTTTTACGGCCTTGGATGGAGCGCATGGCCAGAGAATGTACCCGATTTGCCCGGGTCTTGGGGCTTCGGTGACGTATCATCAGAGCAGATCGGAGCGGCTCGTTACGTGTCTGGCGACAGCGCGAATCTCGGACGATGCGGAAGCTACGAGCTCCTCGTCGAGCTCGCGTCCGGAGGCATGGCCACCGTCTACTTAGCGCGGAAGGCCCAGACCCGGGACGCGCCGCTCATTGCCGTCAAGCGACCGCACCGTCATCTCGCGTCGGACAAGGGCTTCCTCTCGATGCTCGTCGACGAGGCCCGGCTCGCGTCGTCGATCCAGCACGACAACGTCGTGAAGGTCCGGGAGATGGGCTTCGACAGCGGCGAGCCCTTCATCGTGATGGACTACGTCGAGGGCGCCTCGCTCGCCGACGTCCGCAAGGAGCTCTCGGCGGTGGGCCGCGCCATCGACCCGCGCTTCGCGGTGCGCATCGCGCTCGATGCGCTCGCGGGACTCCAGGCCGCGCACGTCCTCCACGACGACAAGGGCAAGCCCCTCGGCATCGTTCATCGCGACGTGTCTCCCCACAACGTCCTCATCGGCTGCGACGGCAGCGCTCGCCTCACCGACTTCGGCATCGCGAAGGCCGCCGACCGCGTGCAGACTACACGCACCCACGAGGTCAAAGGCAAGCTCGCGTATCTCGCGCCCGAGCGCATCGACAAGCGCCGCTTGTGCACCGTCCAGAGCGACGTCTTCTCGATGGCGGTCGTGCTCTGGGAGTGCATCGCAGGGCGGCGGCTCTTCCGCGGCGACGAGGCCATCGAGACGCTCCAGGAAGTGGTCTCCGCGCCGATACCCTCGCTCCGTCGCATCGGTGCGCCGATCCCACAAGCGCTCGACGACACCATCCTGCGCGGCCTCTCGCGCGATCTCGAGACGCGTTACAAGACCGCCGCCGAGTTCGCGGACGCGCTCCAGCGCTCCGCGGGTGGACGACCCAACATCGCGACGCCGGCCGAGGTGGCCTGTCTCGTCGAGGCGCTCTTCGGCGAGAGGCTGCGCGTTCGTCACGCGAGCATCCGCGAGGCGCTCGACGATGGAAGCGACGTCGCGCACGTCCTCGAGGTCTCAGGGCTCAATCGCAGGCCAGAGCCCACCGAAGAGATGCGAGCGCGCGAGAAGCTCGCCATCGAGAACATCGCGCCGCCTGCCCCGAGCGCGCGTTACACGTTCGGCAACGCGTCGGAGAGCATGCTCCAGCGGCGGCTCGCGTCGCCGCGCGTGCGCATGGCAGCGCTGGGAGCCGTGGGGGTGCTCGGCGCTGCGATCCTCGTCGGCGTCCTCGCGCGGAAGGACAAGACCGACGCTTCACGCGCGGACTCCGCGCCGTTCGCCGAGCCCACCATGCGCCGCGTGATCGTGCCGCTCCCGTTCGCGGCCACGCGCGTGTCGTTCGACGAGCAGACCCACGAGCTCACGCCGCCCGCCGACGTCGCCGCGTTCGAGATCCCGCGCGAGAGCGGCCAGCGTCATCTCGTCACCGCGCTCGCCGCCGATGGCGCGAAGGCCGAGGCCTACGTGCGCGAGTCGGAAGGCGTCGCGCGGCCCGAGGGCCAGGGCTTCACCATCGAAGCGCTCGAGACCTACCCGGAAGAGGCGACGCAAGGGAAGCCGACCGCCAACGGCAATCTCATCGAGCTGCCTCCCACGCCCAACGGCGTGAAGCGCGTCGTGAAGGCGCGTCCCGGTCCCGTTCGTCCGGCGAAGCCGCTCCCCGCACCCACGGGCACGGCCTCGGCCCTTCCTGCGCCGAAACCGATCGGCACCGTCAAGGACGGTTTCACCAAGCTCCGATGAAGACAACGAGCATTCGACGAACCTGCATCGTGGGCGGCCTGATCGCGGCCGTCCTCGCGGTGCTCGGGGCGTGCAGCGACGCCGCGACGGCCAGCCCGTGCAGTGACATCCCCGCGGGCGGCTGTCCGCTCTCGTACGGCGTCGCGTGTCAGGATCCCACCTGCGAGGCGGTCTATTCGTGCCAGGCCAACAAGGTGTGGCAGCTCGATCACACGTGCCCTCCGCACGAGGCCGGCGTTCCTGCCGAGGCGTCGAGCGAGGCCGGCGATGGCGCGAGCGATGCGCCTTCGGAAGGCTCGCGATCCTTCGATGCGAGCATCGATGCTCCGCCGGGCGCGAGCGGCGGCCCCGGATGCGAGAACCTCCAAGCACCCGACTGCTCGCTCGGCTTCGCGCTCGCATGCCCCATGGGCTGCTGCGGATGCGAAGACCTCTTCGTGTGTCAGGGCGGCGGTTGGAACTACTACGCGACCTGCAACGAGTGACCGCTAGCTTGCCTTGAGGAAGGGCTCCCACTCGCGATACTTCGTCGCCGAGCCGAGGAGGATCTGCGCGGTCATCGACCACTTCGGTCGGAACGGACGGCGCGCGAGCCGCATGTTCGCTTCTTCCGGCGTCTTCCAGCCCTTGCGCAGGTTGCAGACGCGACACGCCGTCACGAGGTTCTCCCACGTGTCGTCGCCGCCGCGCGAGCGCGGGAGGACGTGATCGATGTTCAGCTCGCGGAGCGGCGGCTGCTTCCCGCAGTATTGGCACTGGTGCTGATCGCGGAACATCAGGTTCCGGCGCGTGAGTCGCACCGTGACCCTCGGCGTTCGATCGTAGCGATCGAGATGCAGCACGCGCGGCACGCGTAAGGAGCCGCCGACGATGGGCAGGGCGTCGTCGTCCTCGCGCACGGGCAGCGTGCGCCACAGATCGAAGTCGTATTCCTCGCCGGACTCGTCGAGCGCGCGCGCTGCGCCACCATAGAGCAGCACGAATGCGCGCTTGGCCGTCGTCAACTGGACGGGCGCGAACACGCGATTCAAGATCAGTACCGGCTTCGTGAGGACGTCACTCATGAGACAGTCCCGCGGCCTCACCGCGGCCTCTCTATAGTAGCACCGGCCAGCAAAACGTGTGGATCGCCCAGGATCCAAGCGGAGAAGCCGGAACGAAGCAAGGCACGCGCGGGTTCACGGGCCATGACCAAGGATGACGTTGACCCCCGGCGGGTGGGGGTTACCCTTTCGGAGTCCATGAGCGACGCCAAGAACGACGACGAGCCGAGCGCGGTTCCTGACGCGTCCCCCAGCGAGCCTGCGCTCGAGGTGGCCGTGCGGCGGCGCGATCGCGATCGCGATGCCGACGAGGATCCGGAGGCCTCGCGCAAGCGCCTCCTTCTCCTCGTGCCGCTCGTCATGGCGGCCGCCGCGATCGTCGCGCTCGTCCTCGTCGGCATGCAGGACAAGGGCACGTACTCGAAGGACGTCGACGTCCTCATCGCCGAGAAGGCGAAGTTCATCGGCAAGCCCGTCCGCGTCGAGGGCAGCTTGGTCCACGGCTCGCTCGTCAAGCGCGAGACCCCGTGCGAGTACCGCTTCACGATCGAGAAGAACGGCGTCGAGGTCCCGGTGCGCTTCGCCAAGTGCATCGTGCCGGACACGTTTCGCGACGTCCCCGGCGTCGACGTCGGCGTCACCGTCGAAGGCGAGCTCCGCGCTGACAACTCGCTCGAGGCGAACGCCGTCCTCGCGAAGTGCCCGAGCAAGTACGAGATGAAGCAGAAGGCGGCGCAGGGCGAGAAGATGCCGCACGCAGGGCCCGCCACGCCGCTCTGATCGTCTGTTAGTCTCGGCGCCGTGGCTGGATCGATCTACTGGATCGAGGCGTTCGCGGCGCAGCGTGGTCTGCGTTACGAATCGGACGTCGACGAGCGCTGGCTGCGTGCGTGGGAGCCGTACACCACACTGAAGGTGCCGATCCGCTACGAGCACGCTGTGCACGCGACCGGAGGAACCGGCAGCCTGAGCATCGCACGCGCCGTGGTCGAGCTAGCGGTGCCTCCGCCGCCCGCCGTCCAGCAGCCGAACGAGGTCGGGACGTGGATCGCGATCGTCCAGGACGTCCGCATGACCGCGAAGGCCGCGACCACGAGCGACTTCGGCGGCGTGTTCGGCGAGCCTCTCGAGCTGGCGTCGATGATCCGTCAGAGCAGCGGTGACGCGGCCTTCGATCACGTATTCGCGTCGTTCGCCGAGGACCCTCAGGAGCTCGCTCGCGCGCTGACGCCCAGCATCCGCAAGCTGCTGCTCGGATGGCGCGTTCCCGTGCATGCGGAGTTCCGCCCCGGTGGCTTCGTGCTCGCTCCCGTCTCTGTTTCTGCCGACGAGAAAGGCCTCGCGTGGATGCTCAACGCGGTCCACCTCTTCGGCGAGAAGGCCACGAAGCTGGCGAAATAGGACCGAGTTCCCGTATGCTACGGACGTTCTCGGGGAGAAAATGCGCGCACGCTCTTTCTGGTCTCATGGCGTCATCGGCTCTGGATTGCTCCTCGCCGTCGCCACTTCGGTCCCCGCACTGGCGCAATCCGCGTCGGGCACCGCGACACCTTACCCGGCGGCGTGCAGCAGCGTTCCGCAGAGCGAGAGCGAGCGCGCGCACACGATCTACCAGGCCGGCAAGGTCCAGTACGAGGACAAGAACTACGAGGCTGCGATCGCCCAGTTCCGCGAGGCGTACAAGCGCGACTGCTCGAAGCACGATCTCCTGATCATCATCTCGCGCGCGTACGAGCTGAACGGCAACCGGCCCGAGGCACTGCGCGCGCTCGAGCTGTACCTCGAACGCGTACCGAATTCGCCGGACGCAACGACGCACCGCAACGGCATCGAGTCGCTCAAGCGCCAGATCGCAGCGGCCCCGCCGCCGACCGCCACGACGCCCGCGCCGAGCGCGACGACGACGACGACCGCGCCGCCGCCGGCCGAGGTTCGCGAGCACACAGTCTTGCCGTGGCTCGTCAGCGGCGTCGGCGTCGTCGGCGTTGCTGTCGGAGTCGTCGTGCTCGTCACGACGCCATCGCTGCCCGCAAATTGTGTAGCGGCGACGAAGTCGTGCACGAAGCTACCCGACGAGACGGCGAGTGACTTCGCGGACCGGCAGGATCGCGCCGGCAAGTCGCAGAATCAACCGACCATCGGCGGCGTCATCATCGGCCTGGGCGGTGCGCTCGTGGCGACGGGGCTCATCTGGCACTTCCTCGAGCCGACGGGCCCGGTGGAGAAGACCGGGAGCACCAAGCCCACGCTCGTCCCCGCGGTCGCGCCGGGATACGCGGGCATGTCGCTCGGCGGCAGCTTCTGAGCGACGCGAGCGAAGCGTCGCCATGGGCGCATCGACAGAGCGCGCGGTCCTGACGGCGCGGCGGCCTGCCGGCGGCGAGCTGTTCCTCATCTCGCTCGACGTCGAGGAAGAGGTCGCGCGTCGCTACACGACGCCCGGTCAGTACGTCGAGGTGAAGGCCGAGTCCGGCAATGGCTACTTCGTCCTCGCGAGCAACGTCGGCGAGCGTCCGTGGGAGCTGCTCGTGAAGAACGCGGGCGGCGCCGCCGACGCGCTCGCGACGCAGCCGATCGGCACGTCGTTCACCGTCGTCGGTCCGCTCGGACAGGGCTTTTCGGCGGAGCGCATGCAGTCGCGTCACGTCGTCGTGGCGGTGGTGGGCGGCGCCTTGGGCGTCGCGCGCTCGGTCATCGGACAGCGCATCGCCGACGGAGCAGCGACAGCCACCCACCTGTTCCTCGGCATCCGGTCGCCGACCGATCTCCCGATCCCGGACGAAATCGCGGGCTGGGCAGCGCGCGGGATCGAGGTGGTTCTGTGCCTCTCGCGCAGTGAGCTCGACCACCACCCGGAGGTGATGCCCGGCGCGCGTCGGGTCGCGGGATACGTGCAGCATGCCCTCGCTCGCGCGCTCGAATCGGGCGCCGTACCTCACGGAACGCTGGTGATTGCCGCAGGTCCAGACGCCATGCTCGCCGACATGCGCTCCTTGGCAGCGAAGGCTGGAGCGAGCGCCAGCGGCGCTGTGCTGGTCGGACCGAGCGTCGAGGTGCTCACGAATGTATGAGGGGTCCACGCGGGTATAGGGGAGAGGGGTCCGTTCCGTCTTCTCCGGCGTAGCTGCGTCGGGTAGCCTGTGATCGGATGGGCAATGCGTCCGAGCTGCCGAAAGGCGGAGTGCGGCAGGGCGGCAAGGAGGAGCTGCGCGCGTCGCTGCTCAAGACCTACCTGCTCCGCATTCGTGCCGAGAAGGGCGAACGCGCTGTTCGCACCGTTCTCGCCAACGCCGGCATCGATCCGTCGACGGTCGACAACGAGACCGGTTGGATCAGCACGCTGGCCGCGAAAAAAGCGCTCCGCGGCATCTGCGAGCTGCTCGGGATGGACGCCCTCCGGAAGCGCGGTGACTGGGTCACCAACGCCGAAGCGCTCGGTGCGCTCGTCCGCATGCTGCGCTCCGCGGAGCACCCGATCGACGCCTACGAGTACCTCGCCGAGAACGCTCGTGAGGTGACGCGCGTCGGCACCTGGGACCTCGCGGTCCTCGCCGAAAAGAACGCCGAGAAGAACGCGAGCGACAAGGCCGCCTCCGAGAAGAGCTCCAGCGACGCGAACGGCAGCGCGAGCGCGAACAACGCGAACAAGAAGAAGAACGACATCTCCGGGCTCGCGCCGCCGCCCTCACGCGACATCGATGGAACGCTCTCGCGCAAGGACAAGCGCAAGGTCGACAAATCGAAGGTGCGCGCCGTGCGCCTCGTGTACCGCCCGCGCACCGACGGCTACGACGAGCCCGAGAAGATCGACGTCTCGACCGAGGTGCTCTTCTGCGCGGCACGTGAGGGCGAGCTCGGTGGTCTCCCGCGCATCTGGGGATTGCCCGATGCGCATGTCACCCACGAGGCTTGCCTCGCGAAGGGCGACGACTCGTGCACGTACCTCGTCGAGTGGCAGCTGCCCGCCACGAAGAGCATGACCGCTGCTGCTGCTGCCGGCGCTGCCGTCGTCACCGGCGCCGCCGTCGGATTGCCCGGCGGATGGATCGCGGGGGGTCTCGGTGCAGTCCTCGCCGGCGCGCTCGGCGCCGGCATCGCGCGCATGTGGGAGCGCGGAAAGCGCGACGGCGCCTCGCGTGCGTTCGAGAAGAACCGCATCGCGGCGCTCGAGCGC
>JAXDMI010000466.1:0-8402 GCA_034666145.1 Myxococcales bacterium
AGCGTCTTCGTGGGATCGAGCTTCGACTTCGCCATGAGGTCGTCGTAGTCGAGCATCCGCGGCGCCGCGGCCATGTTGCCGGAGTGGCAGGCGAGGCAGCGGTCTTCGAGGACCGCCTGCACGTCGCACGGCAGTCCGGTGACGAGACCGGTTCCGGCGGGCCCCTGCGTCGTCGGTCCCGACGCCGGAAGGACCGAGCCGCCCTCCGCAGCAGGGTCGGCCGGGACCTCGTCGGCCGGGTTGCTCGAGGACGCGCCTCCACACGCGAAGGCTGCTCCGATGGCAAGGGCGACCGAACCCCAGAGAACGACGTGACGCATCGATGACTCCTTCTTCGCGGTGTTACTCACTGTACCGCGACGTGCGTCTTGCACCCGTACGCGATCGATACCTTGCCGAGTGATGCCGTGCGCGCATCGGCGCATGCCGTCGCGCAGAGCAGGATGCGGGTTGGTTGGGCGACATCATCGTACCTCCAGCCGTCGTTCGTCTCGCAGGTCTTGCTGTAGCCGAGGACCTTCTCGCTACCGTCGCTCTGCTGCAGCACGACGTTCACGGCGTACGGGTCGAGCTCCTGCCCGGCCGGTGAAGGCGGTATCGAGAAATCGCACGAGACCTCGGTCTTCCGGATCGCGGCGAGCGCACTCACGATGTCGGCCTTCGTCTTCACGGGATCTGCGGTGTCGACGATGACGGCCGCGGAGGTCCCACCAGCCGAGGCGATCGCATTCAGTGAATCGAGCTTCGAGCCGACGCCGACCACGTAGGTCGGCACTGCAGGAGAGGCCTCGAACGCCGTCTTGGCGGCGAGCGCGGCGTGCGCGACGTCGTTGTCGACGCAGCCGGGGACGAAGGCGTTCTGCGCGGCATCCCAGAACCCGGGCTCGCCGTCGGTCACGAGGACGACCGCGGTCTTGTCACCAGGTCGATCCGTGGCGATCTGCTTGGCGTAGGCGATTCCGCCCTGGAGCGCGGGCAGCGTGGGCGTTCCGCCGCTCGGCCTCGTCGCATCGATCGCCTGGGTGAATGCAGGATCGGCGGCGCTGGTGAGCGCGACCTTCGGAGTGCCGTAGGCATACGCACACGTGGTGGCGATCGTGTCGTCGTCCAGCGGGAAGAACTGGAGACTCGCACGCAGCGTCTTCGAGTACGCATCGGCGAAGAACTCCTTCATGCCCGCCCCGACCGGGAGCCACTTCATCGCCGGGTCGAACCCCGTCGCCGCGTCACCCATG
Organism: Myxococcales bacterium; assembly: GCA_034666145.1. Classification (GTDB taxonomy): domain Bacteria; phylum Myxococcota_A; class Polyangia; order Polyangiales; family Polyangiaceae; genus Labilithrix. The sequence goes on from JAXDMI010000466.1 coordinate 1,236, forward strand.
CTGCCGGACTTGTCGTAGATGATGACGAGGTTCGTGGGCGCGAGCTCTGCGCTCGCGACCTCGCTGACGCACGCCGAGGCAGTGCCCTTGGGGCCGATCTCACCGAGGCTCGAGCCGGCGGGGACGCCGCTCGGCGCGTCGGCGGGTTGCGCGGGCTCGCCGAAGGTGGACGCTGCGTCGCTTCCGCAGGCGACGAGGGCCATCGAGAGTGCGACCGACGCGCGTGCGAGCAGCTGGCTGTTCATCGAGATCTCCTTCGCGAAAGAGAGAAAGGCGTCGTGTGCTGCGCGCGTCGGTTCACGGCTCGAGCGAGACCCAGGTGGGCAGCGGCGAGCTCACGGCCGGGTGACCGGCATTCGACGGGTGGATCTGGATGTTGCCGCCGCGGAGATCATCACGTGTCTCGTAGACGACCGCACCGGAGACCTTCGCCGCAGGGTCGTCCATCTTGCGGATCGTGAAGTGATAGCTGTCCGGCATCGCGCCGTTCTTGATCGCGCTCGTGTTGCCCGGCTCACCGTGATCCTCGGCGACGACGTCGAACCAATAGCCGTCACTCCACGTCGCATCGGCTGCCGTGCGCCACTGCGCATGACCGCCGAAGTAGACCTGATTGGCGGTGAGGCCTTTCTTGCCGCCGGGCTGCTTCGGTCCCGGGCCGTCGGTCACGCGGCACATGATGTACTCCGGTCGCCCCTTCGCGTGATTGCCGGTGCCGTGATCGACGTGGTTCCAGTGACCGCTGACGCCGCCCTTCTTCATGGGCTTGGCGTTGCCGCCGAAGTTGTCCTTGCCGTCGCTGGGGGCTGCCGGGACGAGGCTCGCTCCCTCGATGAATCCACCGCCGGTGATCCAGCAGCCACCTTCGGTCGGGGGGACGCAGTCGGACGATGCGTCGCTGTCGTCGACGCACGCCCCGCAGGCGGCGGCATGCGTGCCGGGCGCGCAGTCGGGCGTCGACACGCACGTCTTGCTGCCCTGGTCGTCCTTCGTGCACGTCCAGCTCTTGCCGCCGCCGCCAGAGCCACCGCTCGAGCCGGACGAACCGGACGAGCTCCCCGAGCTCGAAGCACCGGAGCTGCCGCTGCTCGAGCTGCTGCTCGAGGTCGTACCGTCCGTCGTCGTTCCGTTCTTCTTTTGCTGGCCGGGCACGTCGCAGTTCTGCTTCGCGCAATCGGTGCCGCCCGAGGACGTGCTGCCGGACGTCGTACCGCCGGACGTCTCGACCGAGCCGCCGCCGGTCCCGCCGCAGTAGTCGAGATCGGGAACGAACGAGCACTCGTCGGGGCCCTTCTCTTGCGAGCTGCTGCCGGTGCTGCCGCTCGCGGTGCCGACCGGATCGGTGCCGTCGCCGCCGGTCACACCGATCGGCGGACAGTCGACGGCGACGAATTCGCCGCTGCACGAATAGGTCGTCGGCGGCGGCGCGCTCGGGTCCGGCAGCGTGCCGTCGGCGGTGGTCCCGGTCGTACCTCCGGACGTCGCGCCGGCGGTCGGGCCGTCGGCGGTGAGCGCGCTCGTCGAGCAACGCACCACTTCGCCCATCGGCACCTCGTCGCGAGTGCATGTCCACGTCGCCTGCTTCTTCTCTTCGTCGGCCTTCGCGCAAGCGGCCGTCGCGGAGGCAGCTGCACCCAACGCGAGGAGCGCGAACAGTCCCGAGCTCAGTCGACGAGAAGATGCGCGGAGGTTGCTCATGCTCGACCTGACTGCACGCGTGGTGCCGTCGATCCACCGCCCATCCGGCAAGTCGACAGACCAGTCCGCCCGACACCCCGCGCGCCCCACGAATGACGGCGAGCGAGGCCTGTTCAACGACCTGCGGGCGACAGCCTGCTGGCAACCGTGGGTTCCTGGGCCGCCTATCCAGTGCCGAGTCAGGCAGGCCGCACGACGCGCTTACCACGCCGTATAAAGTTCCGTCGTCTCTGCGCGCCGCGGCTCCACATGCTCACACGGTGGTGGTCGTCGGTCGTCATCGCGGGGGCCGCTCAGCATTCAGATTTGAAAGAAAGTTCGGATCTGCAACGTGGCGTAGGTGCAGAGCAATGGCCGTCGGCGCGAACGGCCAGGCCTCCGTTGACCCGCACGGTCGCAGGTGAGATCCTTTGTACAGTCGCTCGATGGCTTCCCTGCCCCCGGAAGACCTCCTGCCAGTACTCGTCGCCGATCTGGCCGACGATGAAGCCAAGGAGGTTCTCGACGCCGCTGCCTTCACGGGCAGTCAGGTGTACGTGCCGCTCGACACGGCGCCGGTGAATGCGTCGCAGCACGTGCTCGAGGTTCACCTGCCGAGCATGGCAGAGCCTCTCTACTACCTCGCGCTGCCGCTCGGGCCCCCCACCGAGGACGGCTTCCCGATGCGCATTCAGCCGATGCCGGACGCGCGTCCTTCCCCCTCGCCGAGCATGTCGCCGCCCAGCCTGAACGGCGTCGTGCGCAGCCGTCGCGCGACGACGAGCATGACGCTCAGCGCGAGCCACACGGCGGACCTCTCGCACGTCGGTCCGCTGCCGACCGGTCCGGACGACAGCATCCTCGGTCGCGCTCTCGCGGGCGGCAAGCTGCTGATGGAGACGCTCATCGGTCGTGGCGGCGTCGGCGCCGTGTACAAGGCGCGCCATCGCGAGCTGCGCATGGCCGTCGCCGTGAAGGTCCTCCACGAGTCGTTCCAGCACGACATCGATTTCTGTCGCCGCTTCTACGCGGAGGCTCTCGCCGCGAGTCGCCTCGACCATCCCAACATCACGCGCGTCATCGACTTCGGTCAAGAGCCCGACGGTCTCCTCTATCTCGCGATGGAGTTCCTCGCGGGTGTCGAGCTACGCGCCGTCCTCGAGAAGGACGGCGTCCTCCCCGCGCAGCGCATCGCCGAGGTCATGATGCAGACGTGCGCCGGGCTCTCGCACGCGCACGCTCGCGGGATCGTCCATCGCGACATCAAGCCGGAGAACCTCGTCATCGTCCCCGGACAGGACGACGACGGTCAGCCCATCGAGCTCGTGAAGGTGTGCGACTTCGGCATCGCGCAACATCGCGCGCTGCCGGGCGCCGAGCAGGAGGCGGGCATCATCGCCGGCACGCCCGAGTACATGTCGCCCGAGCAGTGTCGCGGCGACGAGCTCGACGCGCGCAGCGACGTGTACGCATGCGGCGTCGTCCTCTACGAGCTCGCGACGGGCCAGGTTCCGTTCTCCGCGGAGCGCCCGCAATCGATCCTCAACAAGCACCAGTTCACCGACCCGGTGAGGCCGTCGACGATCCGGCCCGGCGTCGATCCGCTGCTCGAGAAGATCATCCTGCGCGCGCTCGCCAAGGAGCCCGAAGACCGACCGCAGAACATGCGCGAGCTGCGCTCCGAGCTACGCGAGCTCCTCGCTCCCGCCAACGCCATTCCCGGCGCGCCGGCATCGTCGCGCGGAGGCTCGCTCGGTCGCTCCATGGGCACGAGCGAGGAGATGCGGCCCATCACTCCTTCGCCGGGCCCGACGCACGTCGCGCGTGGAACGCATCCGGGTCAGGCGCCGCAACCGCCGCCGCTTCCGGCGCGCGCGCAGAAGCCCGACGCTGCTCCGGCAAGCGTGCGCGATGCCGGGCCTGCTTGGCTCGAGCGCGGTCCTGTCTATGCGCCGAGCGCGTACGGCACCGCGGGCGCGCCTTCGCCGGGCGGACAGCAGCCGAGCGCGTCGAGCGTCGTCGCGCTCGACGAAGTGGCCGAGGCGCTCGTGCACAATCCCGCGTCCTGGCTGCAGCGTTTCACGCAGACGCACGATCCGCGCGTGTTCAAGCAAGCGGCGGGGCGTCTCGAGCCCGCGCTGCGCGCGCTCGCAGCAGCAGGAGAGACGCGCGCGCTGTGGGCGGTGTCGAGCACGCTCAACGGCATCGCGATGGAGGGCACGCAGGCGGTGGGCTCGAGGGCGCACGTCGCCGCGAACCTCCTGCGCGTGTTCTCGGATCCCGCGATCCTCTCGAGCGTCGCCGAGCAGCTGCTCATCGGCAGCGAGGAGAGCCGCGATCACGCGAAACGGATCCTCGTGAATGCCGGCGTCGCCGGCGCCTACGGTCTCTACGGCGCGCGCGTGAAGCTCGCCGGCGAGCAGACCATTCGCGGGCCGTTCACCACGGTGCTGAAGGACTTCGGACCGAAGGCGTGGCCGGTGGTGCGCGCAGCCCTCGAGAAGATCATCGCCAGCGATCAATCGCAGAACCCGCGCACGATGGAGCTCGCCGAGGATCTGCTCCTCTCCGTGCCGCTCGTCGGCGACGAGCAAGCGGGTCATCTCGTCGTCAAATACCTGCGCGTGAACGTCTCGGGCGTGTGTCGCGCGGCCACCGCATCCATCGTGAAGATGTGGGGCGATCGCGCAAAGCCGCTGCTGGTCGGCATGCTCCAGAGCAAGGACGACGTCGTGCGCATCGCCGGCATCGCCGGCCTTCGTCAGCTCGAAGGCATCGACGAGCACGTCATCCCCCGCCTGCAGGCGATCCTGCTGCGCCGTCTTCCCGCCGGCGAGGAGCTCCGCGCGGCCGCAGCGGTGGCGCTCTCGCACACCGTGCCGAATGCGCGGCAACTTGCGGTGTCGCTGCTCGCTCAGCTCATCACGCCTCCCCGCGATGCCGTCGACCCGAGGATCTCGACCCCGCAAGCGGGCGCTCTGTCGCGGGAGGATGCCGTGGTCATCGCGATCGCGCGCTCCCTGCTGACCGTGGGCGGAAAGAACTACCGCGGCCTCGTCGCAGAGCGCGCCGAGCGTAGCCCCGAAGCGCTCCGCGCCCAGCTGAAGAAGCTGCTCGCCGTCTGACGTCGGCTCACGCCTACGCGTCGCCCCAACGGAGGAGCGGTGGCAACTGGACGGACCAGTTCCCGACGCCCCGCGTCGTGCTACGACCATAGGATGGGGCGCAAGTCGAATCCTGCGCCTCCTCATCCGCGGGCCGCGTCGGGCGCGAAGCTGCGCCGACCTCGGATCCTGGTCGTCGACGACGTCGCGGACAACCGAGAGATGTACATGGAGTACCTCAAATTTGCCGGCTTCGGCGTGCTGGGCGCCGTGAACGGCGCGACGGCGGTCGAGGCGGCGCGCACCCATCATCCCGCCGTCATCGTGATGGACATATCGATGCCCGGCGTCGATGGCTGCGAGGCGACGAGGATCCTCAAGGCCGATCCGGAGACACGTGACATCCTCGTCTTCGCCGTGACCGGACACGCCGAGACGAGCTATCGCGAGCAAGCGATGGCGGCAGGTTGCGACCTCTTCATCGCGAAGCCGTGCTCGCCGCAGGAGCTCGTCGAGCACATCTGCCGTCACCTCGACCTCGCGGTTCCCGAGATCGCGGCGTCGACGAAACGCTGAGCGCTTCGAGCTCCTAGCCCGCCGATCCCTGAGCCCGCGCAGTCGAGTCCGATGTCGATAGACGAAAACGACGAGCTCTTACGCGAAGGTGCCGTGACCGTTCCCCCGCCCGAGGGCAATGACGACGCGTACGGTGCGCCCACGCGCGTGGCGCGCGTCCCGGACACCGTCCTCGAAGAGCTGATGAGGATGCGCGAGGAGGGGAATCCGAACGCGAACGCGAACGCGAACGCGGAGGCGAACGCGAAGGCGAAGGCGGAGGCGGAGGCGGACGCGAAGGCGAGGGCCGACGTCGAGGCTGCGCCCTACGTCGATGTCGATATCGATCCCGATGTCGAACCCGATGTCGACGCCGGTGCCGATGCCGACGAGCTCTCCGCGCTCGCCGCGGCCGCAACGCACGTGGTCGCACCGCGAAAGCCGCCGCCGCCGCCGCCGTCCGCGCAGTCGGGCCGCACCATGCCTCTCTCTTCGGCGTTGCTCGCGCAGGTCATCAAGTCCGTCGACGACAGGCGCGCGGCCGCCGCTCCTCTGAAGGCCGCCGCGGCGCCCGCCGCTCGCGCGGCGGCCGATGCCGTCGCCGTTGCGCCGACGCGCACGCTGCGTTCCCTGATCGTGCTCGCGCTCGTCCTGGCTGTCGGGTTTTCGCTCTTTGCGGTGGGCGTCGTCATGTTTCTCGACGCTCGCCGGTGACGAGAGCGTTCCGCTCGGACAAACGAACTGCGGCATGGCGACACCCGATACCGTCTTTGCACCTGGGCTCGACGGGCTCTGCTAACAGTTTCGTAACGCGAGTCTGTCGACGTCGCGGCGCACTCCCATGGCACTCGACAAGCTCCTCACCGAGAAACGCGATGCTATCGTCCGCCGTTTCGTCGCCGATCTGCAGATGCAGGACGTACCGCCCAGTGGCACGTCGCGGTCGAATGTCGTCGATCACATTCCGTTCTTCCTCGACGAGGTGATCCGCGAGCTGCGCGGTCACGAGCCCGTGCGCGACACCGCCGACGCCTCCGACGTGAGCAGCACCGCCCGTCGCCATGGCGAGCAGCGCTGGGAGCTCGGCTTCGATATCGATGCGCTCGTGCGAGAGTACGGCATCCTCCGTCACTGCATCTTGATGGAGGCCAGGGAAGCCAACGTTGCGATGTCGATCGACGACTTCGACAAGCTCGCGAAGTGCCTGAACGTGGGCATCGCCGAGGCCGTCACCGCATACTCCGCGCATCGCAACGCCGAGGGCGAAAGGCAGCACGAGGAGCTCGCCTTCCTCGCCGAGGCGGGGCGCGTCCTCGCGTCGTCGCTCGATTGGCAAGCGACGCTCACGCGCCTCGTTCGTGTGGTCATCCCTCGCCTGGCCGACTGGTGCGCGATTCATCTCGCCGACGGCGATCTCGCGAACGAGATCCGCATCGCCCACGTCGACCCGTCGAAGACGGAGCTCGTTCGCGAGATCTACGCGACGATCGCGTGGCCCACCGGTCAGACCTTCGGGACGCTACGCACCGACGCCTCCGACCCCTCGAACGCGCCCGATGCGCTCGGGACCACGTCGTCGATCATCGTGCCGCTCCGCGTGCAGCGCGCCACGTTCGGAGCCATCCTCCTCGCGTACAGCGACAGCGGGCGGCGGCACTCCCCGGACGACGTGCTCCTCGCCGAGGACCTGGCGAGCCGCGCTGCCGTCGCGATCGAGAATGCGCATCTCTACGAGCTCGCGAACCGCGAGCGCGCACGTGTCGAGGCAGCGACGCGCGCGAAGGACGAGTTCGTCGCCATGCTCTCGCACGAGCTCCGCACACCGCTGAAC
>JAXDMI010000467.1:0-2751 GCA_034666145.1 Myxococcales bacterium
GAGGTCGCGTAAGGGCAGGAGCTCGCGCGGCAAGCACGACGCGCACCGTTGCAGCGCGCGCACCTGGGCTGCTCGCTCCACGCGCGTCCGAAGCGCGCCGAGCAGCGCGTTCTTGAAGCCCACGGTCACCTGAGGAGGGATGACGCCGCTCGACTCGAAGCAGCGACGGAAGCGTGCCGGTCGATACGACGCCTCGTCCGCGCGGTGATCGAACCGCCACACGCGCGCGGGATCGATCCGGCGGCCGCTCTCGGAGCGGGCCGCGCGCAGCACCTTCTCGAGGTGACGGAACATGTCGTGACCGTCGTCGCACGCGATGGCGTAGCGCAGCTCGTCGTTCGCACCGACGCCGACGATGATCTGAAAATGTAGCTTCGGCGTGAAGAGCTGACGGAACGTCGACGCACCGCGATCGCGCAGCGTCGCGATGGCCTCGGCTCGGGTGCCATTGTGAAGCTCCACGTCGCGACCGCCCTCGATGGCGTCCATCGCGTCGTTCACGAAGGTGTGTCCGAGATAGGCGTTTGCATAGCGCGTGAGATCGCCCATCGAGTGCGGCGCCGCGAGGTCCACGGAGCTCACGCTCTCGTCGAAGCCGGCCATCGCCGCCGGCGCGGTCAGGACGGCGGCGCCGTCGAGCGCGGCGGGCTCGATCGGCTCGAGCCGATGACTCACCTCCACCTTGCGGCCGCCGCGGAAGGTGTGGAGCTCCCAGTCGATCACGTCTTCGAGTGACGCCCGGAGACTCTCGGGGACGCGCTCGGCGAGATGCCGAGCAAGCGCAGGCACCCCTCGAGGAAGCGCGCCGAGGTCGATCGTGCCGGCCAGCGTGCGGCCAGCTTCTCCCAGCTCGCCGGGTCGACGCGAGAGCGAGGAGAGGATGAGCCGTGCCGTCTCGCGCCACGCGTCCGCGGCGATGTGCTGGAGCGCCCCGTTGACCATGAGTGCAACGCTATCCGTTTGCCGGCTGAGCGAACGGATGACCGGCGTACGCGACGCTCTGCTCGAAGTCCGCACGTCCGAACTGGGGGGTCTGGACGTCCGGAAATGCGGGCTCGTCGCTGTTCGCCTCCGAGGTCGCCGAGGCGAAGCACGCCGCCGAGTGGCTCGCCCGCGTCGATGTGACTCGAGGCCGACATGCTCGCGATGACGTTCGCGGAGACATGAGGGAAGCCGCTCGGCTCAAAGCTCTCTGCCTCGTCCTCGATCGCGGAGAGTGTCCACTGCAGTGGACGCCGCGTCGGCGTTCCGCACCCATCGTGAGCGTGAACGTCCGTTCTTACCCTTTCGGAGTACGCCAACAACACAGGCGCTGACGTTTCGAGCGGATGTGAAATTTTATGTATGTCTCATGCACGTAGTTGGGATTGCGTGCGCGCTCGCACGCGCGTTCACATGCTCTTACGAAAATGCTTTCGCGCGATGCGCTGTCAGCGATTTTGAATGCGCATGACGATGCCGCCGCGTACGACGTCTCGTTCGCGCGCGCTCGGTGACCGAGCTGCGCCGTCCGGGGAGTCGTCGATGCATCGAGAGCGAAAGCTTGCCGTGTTGTGGTCGCTTGTGGCGCTCGCGCGGAGCGCCGTCGCGTCGGCGAGTAAGCTCGGTCGAAACGGAAGTCGAGCCCTCATCGCAGTCTTGGTCGTAGCCGCCGCTTGCTCCAGCGTGGAGAAGCAGGACAAGCAGAACGCGACAGAGCAGCACCTCGGGAAGACGTCGAGCGCGCTCACGCTGACCAGGTACGAAGGCGAGGCGATGGCGTGGTCTGGCGTCGAAGGCGCCGACGGGCAGATCCGAACCGTTCCGTCACCGACGCATCGCTACTTCTGGACCAACGGCTACGTCTCGCAGAATCACAACTTCGTCGGCGGCTCGACGACCCTCGTGGTCAGGGCCATGGGCGATCTCCTCGCCGGCGTCGGACCGCACATCGTCGTGAGCGTCGCCGGCACGACGGTTGGCTCTGCGTTCGTGAACGAGACGGCCTTCACGAGCAAGACGTTCACCTTCGACGCCACGGCCGGCGTTCAGCAGGTCCGGGTCACGTTCGACAACGACGACGCGAGCAGCACCGAGGACCGCAACCTCCTGCTCGATTGGGTCGAGGTGCAAGAGACCCCGGCGTCGGGCGGAACATGCAGCGACACCAGCTACGAGGGCGAGGCGATGGCCTGGTCGGGCGTCGATGGGACCGACGGCGAGATCCGAACCGACCCGGCGCCGACGCATCGCTATTTTTGGCAGGACAGCTACGCGTCCCAGAGCCACGCCTTCACCGCGCAACCGATGCGCATCCGCGTGCGCGCCGCGGGCGATCTCGTCGATGGCGTCGGCCCGCACGTGGTCGTTTCGGTCGGCGGCGTCGACATCGGCTCGGCGTTCGAGAACGACGCGAGCGACGTCGACAAGGTCTTCGAATTCACGCCGAGCGCCGGCACGCAGCAGATCCGCGTGACGTACGACAACGACTTGTGGCGCTCGCCGGGCGGCGCGGGGAACGACCGAAACCTCCTGCTCGACAAGGTCGACGTCCTCTGCGGGTCCGCCGTCGACGGCGGTACCGATGGCGGCACGGATGGCGGCGGCACATGCACGCCGGCCAACTGCGGTGATCGTCTGCCCTGCCAGACCGGCACATGCACGGCCGGGACGTGCTCCTACGCTCCGGCGTCCGACGGAACGGCTTGCTCCGACGCCAATTCATGCACGATCAACGACCAATGCGTATCCGGCACGTGTACCGGGACTCCG
>JAXDMI010000468.1:0-3336 GCA_034666145.1 Myxococcales bacterium
GTCGATCTCATCGCCGGCGCCGCGGACTCTTCGTGCCCTCGCGACGGCGTGCTCGCGATGGACGTGCTCCGCTCGTGCATGCTGCTGCTCGGTCGCCAGCGGATCTACGGCCGCTGCTTGCCGCCGAGCGCCGACACGCCCGCGCCGAGGTGAGTGACCCGCCGGTCAGTCAACGCGAAGTGTCGCGCGCAAGCGGCTTCACCGCCCGGCAGCTCTCGAGACGCGCAGCGAGGAATCGCCTATCCATGGCGTTCCGGGCGAGCGAGTGCGCCGCGCGGAGGTGGTCGGCAGCGGCACCGGGGTTGGCGTTCCGCAGCTCGAGCTCGCCGAGCGCAGCGAAGTAGAACGGGTAGGAGACGAGGCGCTCGCGATCCGCGATGGCGCCGATCGCCTCGAGGCCTTTTGCCGGACCCGACAGCTCCGCGACGGCGAGCGCGCGCTGCAACGCGACGACGGGCGTTGCGCGGATCGCCAAGAGCATGTCGTAGAGAGAGACGATGACGTCCCATCGTGTCTCGGCCGCGCTCGGCGCTTGCGTATGCGCAGCCGCGATCGCTGCTTCGAGATGATACGGCGACACGTCGGAGCCCGTCGCCGACAGCTCGAGCAGCCGTACTCCCTCGGCGAGCAGTCGCCGATCCCAGCGCGTACGGTCCTGATGGAGCAGGGAGACGAGATCGCCGGCGTCGTCGACCCGCGCGGGAAGCCGCGCCGCGTGGAAGCACATCAGCGCCGCGAGCGCATGGCTGGCCGGCGTCGCCGCCGGAGCGTGCCCCAGGAGAAGCGCGGACAGCCGCATCGCTTCTTCGCAGAGCTCCACCCGCACCGGTGATTCGCCGGCACCGTGGTAGCCCTCGTTGAAGAGGAGATAGAGCGCCCGCTGCACCGTGGGGAGACGGGACGTGAAGTCCTCTGCAGACGCGAGGTCGAAGAGTGACGTCGATGCGGCGAGCGCCTTCTTTCCACGCGTGATTCGTTTCTCGATCGCAGCCTTCGACGACAAGAACGCGCTCGCGATCTCGGCCACCGCAAAGCCACACAGGATGTGCAGCACGAGCGCCACCTGCGCGTCTTCCGACAGCACCGGGTGGCAACACGAGAACATCATCCGGAGCTCGTCGTCGCGGATGGCGTTCGGCTCGAGCAGCTCGTCGAGGGTGGGGACGAGAGTCCATTCGCTCTCGAGCAGCCAGCCGACCTCCGGCGCGAACGTCCGCGCGGTGCGCTCGCGACGGAGCACGTCGAGCGCGCGGTTCTTCGCTGTGGTCATCAGCCACGCGGACGGGTTTTCGGGGATGCCGCGCAGCTTCCACACCTCGAGCGCGCGGCAGAGCGCGTCCTGCGCGACGTCCTCCGCGAGCGCGAGGTTGTGGACGCCGAACACGCGCGTGAGCGCGGCGACCAGTCGCCCCGCCTCGCGCCGGAAGAGATGCTCGTCGACGGTCACGGCTCGACGCGGGCTACGAGCCCATCTTCATGATCGGCCTCACCTCGACATGACCGCCGAAGTCGAGGATGGGGCAGTTCTTCGAGAGCTCCGTGGCATGGGCGAGATCGGTGGCCTCGATCAAGGTGTAGCCGCCCACGAGGTCCTTCTCGGCAAAAGGTCCGTCGGTCACGGTCTTCGCTTTGCCGCTGACCACCGCGCCCGTGCGCTCCAGTGGATGGCCGGGGTCCTTGACGTGGCCCTTCTCGCCGAGCTCTTTCATCCAGGTCATCCACCGCTGCATCTGCTTCTGCAGCTCCGTCGGTGACTGCTCGCGGTTTCCGCCTCGGTACAAATACAGGAATTCACTCATGACGACCTCCTCGGAGCGGATGCTCCGACCCTAAGACGTGTGAGGCCGATCGTGGCGGACATTTTTCTTCGACGTGTTTTTGCCGCGTCTCGCGACGTCCGGCGGAGCTACGGCGCCGCGCGCGCCACGGAACCGAGAGATGCGATGGGCAACGACCCGACGCCGACGATCTCCTCGATGGGATGACCTGACTCGCGCGACGGATCGCTCGGCAGCCCCGTGAGCACGCGAATGGTGGGCGCGATGTCCGCGAGCGTGACGTCGTGCGCGGGACAGGCCACGCCGCGCGTCGCGACGTGCGCGCCGAACGCGAGGACGAACGTGCGCGCCGAGCTCAGGCTGTACGCGCCGTGATGCTGGAAATCACGGTTTCGCCCGTGATCGGTGGTGACGATGACGGTGGTGCGCGCGCCGAGCTCGCCCATGGCGTCGAGCGTGTCGGCGACCTTGCCGATGAAGGCATCGGCCTCTCCGATCGAGGAGAGATACGCCGGGTAGTCGTTGCGATGCCCGTACTCGTCGGGGTCGCCGAGACCGACGTGGAGGAACGCCGGCTTCGCCGAGCGGAGGTACTCGAGCGCGATCGCCGTCGTGCTCGCGTCCGGGCGATAGCGACCGTGACCGGGATACGCCTCGGCGCGCTCCCCCACGGCGACGAGCTGCTCGAGCACGTCGTTCGTGATGGGCCGCGGCTCCGGCCAGCGCTGGGTTCCCTCCGCGACGAGCATGGGCACGGGCGCCGGCATCGAGGGGTCCGCGCCGGAGGCGTGGGTGATTGGGAAGGAACGATTGCTCACCGCGCGATCGAGGATCTCCCATGACCCGATGCTCGCGACCGGTGCGATACCCGCGTGCACCGCCTCGTCCATCACCGTCGGCGACGTGGTGCGATCGCAGTTGTTGTCGCGACAGCGCGTCCTGCGACCCGTGAAGATCTCGAGATAGCCCGGCAGCGAGATGTTCGCGCCGCTCGCGGTGTGCACGGCGCCACATCCCTTGCGCTCGGCACCGAGCGCAACGCCGCGCGTCGCAACGAGACGATACGTGCGCGGCATCACCGCCTCGGGTCTGCGGAAGCTCGCGACGTCGGAGCCCGGACGCAGCGACGGGTCCGCACCTTCGAAGACGTCCTCGGCGCGAACGCCGTCGATCGTGACCAGCACGATGCGCCCTCGCTTGGCGGGGTCGGCCTTCGGCTGACCGGCCGCGGCCGCCGGCATCGGCAGGTCCTCGAAGGCGTCGGCGGACGCGAAAGCGAGGCGCGATTGGCCGTGATCGACGCACGAAGGAAGGCCGACGACGGCCATGAGAAGCGCGGCAAACGAGACGGGCGGGTACTGCTTCAAAGCCCACTCTCCTCTTCCACTCTCAAGGCTAGCTTCCGTTTTGAATCACGCCACGCCGCAAAAAGCCTCGTTCCATGAAGCGACCATGTCGAGTTGCCTCAATGGCCACGCCGGTTCGCCGCTCGGGCAAGCCGCTATTGCCTTGCCCACACTGTCATCGTGCGCCAAGGAGGCGCGCATGAGCTCGAACA
>JAXDMI010000469.1:0-5680 GCA_034666145.1 Myxococcales bacterium
GCGCAGGCGCGGACCTCACCGTCGATCTCGCGCGCGGCTCGGACGTCCCGGGCGCCATCAGCGTGACGGTCTCCGCGCTTCCCGCAGGCGTCACGGCCACACCTGTCACGCTGGCTCCTTCGGCGACGACCGCCGTCGTTCATCTCACCGCCGCCGCGACCGCGACGCTCGGGCCCGCGACCATCATGATCGCCGCCGACGGCACTCCGCTCGCGCCGGTCTCGATTCCGCTCCTCGTCGCCGATCTGCCGGGCTCGCTCGACACGACGTTCGACGCCGACGGCCTCGTGTCCGATCCGTCCCGCGGCGTCGGCTCCACGTTCCTCGGGCTCGCCGTGCAGCCCGACGGCAAGATCGTGGCGGCCGGCGGCGCGGCTGCGGCGGGTGCCGCGCTCCAAGGTTGGGTGATCCGGCGCTACGCAGCGAACGGCGTTCCCGACACCGCGTTCAACGGGCTGGCCACAACGGCGGCCACGTCGCTCGCCGAGGGCCAAGCGCAGGCCGTTGCCCTCGACGCGAAGGGCAACATCGTGTGCGTCGGGTTCACGCAAGCGGCGCCGCTCCGGCAGCTCACCATCGTGCGCCTCCTTCCCACCGGCGCGTTCGACAAGACGTTCGGCGGCACGGGCACGGTGCGCATTCCCGCCGAGGTGCCCGCCACCGCGTCGTTCGCCATGGGCGTCGCCGTGCAGCCCGACGGCGCCATCGTCGTCGCCGGCTCGCGGCGCGACGTCGTCGGCACGAATGAGTCCGGGATCATCACGCGCTTCCTCGAGAACGGCGCACGCGACACCACGTTCAACGGCGGCGCGACCGTCACCGTCGCGGGCGCGCGCTTCGTCGGCGTCGCGATCGACGCGAACGGCTTCCTCGTCGGCGGCAGCACGGTCGGCGGCGCGCTGCCGTCATACTTCGCCACGCGTCGGAGCGCGCAAGGCCTCATCGACGCGACGTTCGGCAGCGCCGGAACGGCGGCGTTCGGCAACACGTATCGCGCAAACGCGTTCGCGCGACTCGCGGACGGCTCGATCGCCTTGGTCGGCGACGTGCAACAAGGAGCGGAGGGCTACACCGCCGGCATCGCGACGCCGAAGGGCGCCGCCGTGTTCGCGCGCGCGTACGGCAATGCGCCGGGCGCCGGATTCTTCGGCATCGCGGTGCAGGCCGATGGAGCCATCATCGCGGCCGGTCATACTGCCGTGACCAACGGCGAGGCGCGCGTCCAGCGCATCCTGCCCGACGGCAACAAGGACATGACGTTCGGCACCGCCGGCACTGCCACCATCGAAGCGGCGGGGACGGCGAACAGCATCGACGTCACGCTCTTCGCGGCCGCCGTGCAAGGCGACGGACGCATCCTCGCCGCCGGCAACCGCACGAACGCCGGCGGCGTCATCTACCGACTATGGCCGTGACGATCCCGAAGCGAGCTCTCGGCACGACGGGCCTCGAGGTCTCCGCGCTCGGCTTCGGTGCCGGTCCGCTGGGCGATGCGCGACTGAGCGACGCGGATGCCGAAGCGCTCGTTCGGACCGCGCTCGATCACGGGGTCACGTTGTTCGACACGGCTCCGAGCTACGGCACCTCCGAGGAGCGGCTCGGTCGCGCGCTCGGCGCTCGCCGCAAGGAGGCGGTGCTCGCGACGAAGGGCGGCTACGGCGTGCCCGGCGTCGCCGACTGGACGGGCGACGTCATCCGCCTCGGCATCGACGCTGCGCTGCGCCGTCTCGGCACGGACGTCATCGACGTGTTCCTCCTCCATTCGTGCGACGAGGGAACGCTGCGTCGCGACGACATCCTCGGCGAGCTCGATCGCGCGAAGTCGGCGGGGAAGATCCGCGCCGCCGGCTACTCGGGAGAGAACGAAGCGCTCGCGGCGGCCGTCGCGTCGCGCCGCTTCGACGTCGTGGAGTGCTCGGTGAATCCGTTCGATCGCGCATCCCTCGACGGCGCCGTCGCCGCTGCTGCCGCGGCCGGTATCGGCGTGCTCGCGAAGAGGCCGCTGGCCAACGCGGCGTGGCTCTTCGCAGACGCGCCCGAGGCGCAGGACGTTCGCATCTACTGGGATCGCGCGAAGGCGCTGGCGATCGACCCCGCGCCGCTGGCGTGGCCCGAGCTCGCGCTCCGCTTCGCTGCGTTCGCGAGCGGCGTGTCGGCGGCGCTCGTCGGCACCCGGAGCGCGGCGCATCTCGACGATGCCGTCGCCGCCGTCGCACGTGGACCGCTCGACGACGCGACGCTCGCTCGCCTCGGCGACGCGTGGCGCGCGCACGGCACGTCGTGGCGCGGCGTGATCTAGGGTCGAGCTGAGCTCGCCGCGCGAGAGGCGCGCGGAGAGGCGCGCTTAGAGGAGGCCGCCGAACGTCAGACCCGCGCCGCCCGCAACCGTGGTCGGCGCGACCTGCAGCGCGCGCGGCCTGCTCGACGGAGCGGTGAAGAGCACGATGGCGCCCGCCACCGCGAGCGCACCACCGGCGCCGAAGAGGATCGTCGAGACCGTCGCCTTCGAGTGCGCGTCGTCGACGGCCGCTTGTCCCGGCGCGTCGCAGATCTTCGTCGTCCGATCGCAGCCACCGCCGTCGAACGCGCCGTTGTACTTCGACTTCGCCGACAGCCCGAAGAAGCCACCCACGCCCATGCCCACCACGCCGGCGCCGAGCAGCACGATGCCGAGCGGCTTCTGCCAGTTCGGCGGATCGCCGTGCAGCGCGGCTTGCTCGTCGTAGGTCGTTGGGGCGGGCGGCGGAGGCACGACGGGCGGCGTAGCGGCCGGACCTTCGAGCGCGAGCGCCGGCACCTCGAACTTCGCCGACTGCCCCTGCATCACCGTCACGTGACCGTTGAACGTCCTCCGGCCGGGCGCGCTCACGTCGATGGCGACGCTCCCCGAATCGACGGGCTCCGCAGCACCGAGCTTGCCGCGATCGACCTCGCGCCCGTTGCGCTTCACGACGAGACCCGGAACGTCGTTCGCGGGCGGCACCGTCACCGTCACGTAGGAGAGCTTCGGCTCGAGCGACTTCGCGCGCTCGCTCGCGACTTGCTCGCGCGCGGGATCGCCGCTCCTCGTCGCGAGCTGCGCGACCTCGCGATATGCGGCATAGGCGCTCGCGAAGCGACCGAGCTTCTCGTAACACTCGGCGAGCTTCCCGCGCGTGCCGATGCCCGGATACGCGCGCAGGCTCGCCTCGAGCTTCGAGCACGCCGCCTCGAAGTCGCCCTTGTTGAAGAGCGCGACGCCTTCGTTGAAGAGCGTGCGCCCCATCGCCTGCGTCTGGGCGTCCTGCGCGCGCGCGGGCGTCACCGACGTCAGAGACGTCGCCGCAACGACGAGTACGAACGCGGTGACGAGGCGAGCTGTGCGCATGCAAAACCCCGAGAACAGGGGACTTCGTGCATGTCTATCATGGATCTGTTTCGATCCATCTGCGAGTCAGTTTCATGGACCGATGCCGCCGGAGATGGCCGTCGCCGCGACGGCGCCGGAAGCGTTTCGGGGGTGATCGACGCGATCATGCCTCCTGGCACGTCGCATGCTCCACATCGCTCGGCGGACGTTGAAGCAAGGGTCGCAGCAAGAGTCGCACGCATTGTGTCGGAAGCGCTGGGTCGCGGCGATCTGCGCGCTCGCCAGCCTGCTCGGCGGGATGCGCGAGGCCAACGCCTACTGCCGCTCGACCGCGTGCGAGCCGAGCCTCGAAGACTGCACGAAGGACGACAAGGGCTGCCCGCGAAGTGGCCCACCCCTCAGCTGGAAGGCGCTCCCGCTTCCGTATCGCTTCCACGCGGGCGGCACCGCGAAGCTCGACATGGACAAGGTGCGCGAGGCGACGCGGCGCTCCTTCGACACGTGGTCCAACGTCACGTGCAACGGCAAGCGGACGTCGCTGCGCTTCGAAGAAGGGTCCGACATCCCCGGCAACGCACCGCTCAGCGGGCCGAACAAGGGGAGGACGTCGTTCGGGATCTACTTCCGCGACGACGACTGGCCGTATGACGACGGCGAAGAGTCCCTCGCGCTCACGAATCAGACCTACGGCAAGACCAACGGCTTCATCGACTACTCGTCGATCGAGGTCAACACGACGACGCGCGAATACCGCCTCAGCGACGACGAGCAGGGCATCGACTTCCAGGCCGTGCTCACGCACGAGGTCGGTCACTACATCGGTCTCGCGCACAGCGGCGTGGACGGGTCGATCATGGCGCCGAGCTACTGCCAGTCGTCCGATCGCTGCAACGGCAGCACCGATGCGGCACGCGCGCTCTCCGATGACGACATCATGGCGGTCTGCGCGCTCTATCCTCCGAGCGGGATCGCCGGCGTGGCCTTCGAGGATCCGTCCGCTTCGTCCTGCGCATTGAGCGGTCCCGCGAAGGTGGGGAGCAACGAGCCGGTCTCGCCCGTGCTGCCGATCGCGTCGCTTGCGGGACTCGCCGCGCTCGTGATCGCGCGCGCGCGGAAACGTTCATCCGCAAGGGGATGATCCGATTCATCATGGTTCGGGCCGCTCTGGATCCGACATGATGCCGGCGTGAAGGCGGCTCGCGAGGAGCTCTCACGATCTTCCGCAAAAACCGAATCAAACCGCGAGGCACATGCCGTGCAGTCGGTGATGCTCGGAGGTCGTGACGATGAACAGCACCACGAAGTCGCTTCTGGCGGCCCTTAGCTTGGCCACGGGAATTGCAGGAATCACCGGCTGCACCGCGCCGACCGTGGAAGGACTCGGATCGAATTCGTCGAAGCTCCTCGCTCCGCAGGCCGTCTTCAAAGGACCAGCCACGGCGGACACGAAGAAGGTGCTCGGCATCTCCGAGTGGCGGATCTATCGCGGCAAGACCGAGTACATCGTCACCGGCTACAGCGCGGCCGGCAGAGCCGTGAAGGGCGTCGCGTTCGCCTTCTCCGGCAAGACGTACAGCGGCGCGAAGGCGAAGATCACCGGGCGCGTCCTCGACGGCTCGCACTTCACGGGCTCGCACGAGTACGGCGGCAACAGCACGACGGGCTCCCTGAAGGATCTCTCGCAGACCTTCGCCGACCACGCGTTCCACGATCTCACGATGCTGCGCATGGGCCTCAAGACGTCGATCACGCAGAGCGCCGTTCGTAGCGGCGAGGCGTGCAGCGGCGACATGACGAAGATCGTCATGAGCTCGCTCCAGTGCATCACTTCGGCGAAGTCGACGGGCTCCTCGGTCAGCAAGGCCGTGAAGGTGAAGCAGTGCGTTGCGGCAGCGAAGAGCGCGTCGGCCGCGGTCGCGTCGTGCCAGAACGTCGGCACGACGGCAGCAACGCCGGCAGCCACCGCGGCGAAGGCGCCCGCAGCTCCCGCCGCGGCGGCGAAGGCGCCGGCTGCGAAGGCGCCGGCATCGACGCCGTCGAAGAGCACGAGCGCGAAGGACGACTCGTCGACGAAGGCCGCGAGCGACAAGGCCGCGGCCGATCAGAAGGCCGCCGATGCGAAGCAGGACGCCGAGCAGGACGCGGCGGACGCGAAGAAGGAAGCCGCGGACAAGGCCGCAGACGCGAAGACCGACGGCACGCCCGAGGCGAAGACGGCGGCGGACAACGCGGCCAAAGAGACGACCGCTACCGCTGACCCGTCGAAGACCGGAACCGACCCCGCCAATCCCAGCACCGGAACCGACCCCGCCAATCCCAGCACCGGAACCG
>JAXDMI010000470.1:0-3274 GCA_034666145.1 Myxococcales bacterium
TGCCGGTGTCGCCGCGGAGGTAGTCGTTGCCGGCGCCGCCATCGAGGACGTCGGTGCCGTGACCGCCGATGAGGAGATCGTCGCCCGCTTCGCCGAAGAGATGATCGTCGAGGATGTCGCCGAAGAGCAGATCGTCCCCTGGGCCGCCGTAGATGTAATCGCCGCCGCCGCGGCCATGGATGATGTCGTTGCCCTCGTCGCCGAACAGCTTGTCGTTGTCGCTCCCGCCGTCGATGTAGTCGTCGCCGGCGTCGCCGTGCACGGTGTCCTCGCCGCCGCCCGCGCAGATGACGTCGTCGCCGCCGTGGCCGTGGATGCGATCGTCGCCCGGCGTGCCGACGATGAGGTCCTTGCCGCTCGTGCCGTCGATGTCGTGATCGTTCGGGCCGGCGACGATGAGGTGATAGCCGTGCGCGCGAGCGAACGCGCGCGGGTTCTCGCACGGGTCGTCGTCGAAGCGCGCAGGTCCGGCGCCGGCGCCGTTGTCGACGGCGGAGAGCGCCTCGGCCGAGGTGCCGACCGCCTCGTCGGTGGTGGTGTCGCACGCCCCGAGGGCGCCCACGCAGACGACCCCGACCACAGTCGTCACGAGGGCGAGCGCCCTCCTTTGCCAGCACACCATCGCGGCATCCTCCTCGCGCGATCGCCTTCGCCGGCATCACGCGAGGGTCACGCAGAGCAACCCGCGTGCCCTGCGCAATGTGAGCAGGAGCGAGCGCATTGCGCGGCTCGCGCAAGTTTGCCGTGCGCAGCGGATCCGGCGTGGATCTCACGATCGGTCGCAAAATACGGGTCGCGCAGCGTTGCGCAGCGGTGGATCGACGGCGACAGCGGGAGGGGCGGCGATGGCCCGTCAGCCGCCGTGCGTCGCGATCAGCCGCCGAGCTTGTCGACGAACGCGACGTACTTGGTCATCGCGTCCTCCTTGCTGGTGCCCTTCTTCTTCGTCCACGCGTCGAACTTGGCGCGGCCCTTCATGTCGAGCATGCCCGGGCGCGATCCGCTCACGTCGCCGGTCGTGGCTTGCTTGTAGAGTGCATACAGCTCGAGCAGGTCGTCGTTCGACGGCGACTTGGTGAGCTTCTTGACGCGAGCCTGTGCGTCCTCGAACGTGGCGGCGAGATCGGACATGAGGACCAGGGTAGCGCGGCTTGCGCTATAAGGGCGCGCGAGATGTCGTGGGAGACCATCGAGCGCATCGCCGAAGCGGCAGCGGGCGGCATCGCCGCGATCGTCTTCGTGGCCATCATCGGCTACGTGCTCGGCTCGTTCGTCCTCATGGGCCGGCACGTCACCGCGCGGAACCTCGGGGTCTCGCTGCGAGCGCTGCTGCGCGAGCTCTGGATCGCGTTCTGGACGCAGCCGTTCCTGCCGCTCTTCTACCTGTTCGGTCACCGCATGGACTCGCTCTTCGTCCAGCGCGGCAAGGAGGGGCTCGCCAAGGGCCACGTCCCGGTCGTCTTCGTGCACGGCTACATGCAGAACCGCGTCGGCTTCGTGGGCCTCGCGCGCGCACTGAGACGCGCAGGCCTCGGTCCGCTCTACGGCTTCAACTATCCGTGGTTCGCGAGCATCGCATCGAATGCGAAGCGTCTCGACCGCTTCGTCCAGCGCGTCTGCAAGGAGACCGGCAGCGCCGCGGTCGACCTCGTGTGTCACTCGATGGGCGGGCTCATCGCGATGGAGATGATGGGTGACGAGGCTCGAGGCGAGAAGCTGGCGGTCCGGCGCTGCGTCACCATCGCTTCGCCCCACGCCGGCGTGATGTGGCAGGGACCACTGCTCGGGATCGGCGCGACGAGCCTCCGCCGGGGCTCCAAGCTCCTCGAGGCGCATGCCGGGACGAAGCTCGCCGTGCCGACGCTCTCGATTTATTCGTCGCACGACAACGTCGTCCATCCCAAGGAGAGCTCATCGCTCGCCCTTCGCGGCGGACGCGACGTCGAGGTGGCGGGCCACGCGCACCTGGCGATCCTCTTCGCGCCGGAGGTCGCCGATCACGTGGCCGCGTTCCTCGCGGAGCCGGATCCGGTATAGTCCCGGCGCCATGTCCGAAAGCGTCGAGAGCGTCGAGAACGTCGAGAGCGCAGACAACACTGCTCGCAAAACTGCCGAAAAGGGCGCGCGCTTCGCGATGACGAGCCCCGCGACGGGCGCTGCGCTCGCCGACGTCGCCGCCACGGAGCTCGAGGGTGCCGGCGGCATCGACGCCATCGTCGCGAAGGCCCGTGCCGCGCAGGTCGAATGGGCGGCGCTCGACGTGCAGAAGCGCATCCGGGCGATCTCCGCGGTGAAGAAGCGGATCCTCGCGCGCGCCGAGGCCACGGCGAAGACCGTGCACGAGGAGACCGGCAAGCCCGAGGTCGAGGCGCTCCTCGGCGAGATCCTCGCGAGCGCGGACGTCGTGGGCTACTGGGCGGACATCATCGCCGACGAGCTCGAGCCATTCGAAGCCGAGATCGACGCGCTGTCGTATCCGAAGAAGAGCGGCCTCATCCATCGCGAGGCGCGCGGCACCATCGCCGTCATCATGCCTTGGAATTTCCCGTTCGCGCTCCCGCTGCGGACGCTCATCCCCGCGCTCATGGCCGGCAACGCCATCGTGTTCAAGCCGAGCGAGATCACGCCGCGGACCGGCAAGCTGGTGGCGGACCTGTTCGAGGGCCTGGTTCCGGCGGGGCTCATCGGCCTCGTGCAGGGCGGGGGAGATGCGGGCGCGCGCCTCTGCGCGGCCGACGTCGATCTCGTCGTGTTCACCGGCAGTCCGGCATCCGGCCGCAAGGTGGCGCATGCGTGCGCCGATCGACTGATCCCGTGCACGCTGGAGCTCGGCGGAAAGGACGCCGCCATCGTCCTGGCCGACGCCGATCTCGATCGCGCAGCCAACGGCATCGTGTGGGGCGCGATGATGAACGCCGGTCAGAACTGCGGCGCCGTCGAGCGCGTCTATGCCGACAAGAAGATCGTGAAGGCGCTGACCGACAAGGTCATCGCCGCCACGCGCGCGCTCCGCGTCGGCGACGACGTCGGTCCGCTCACCACGTCAGCGCAGCGCGACACCGTCGCACGCCACGTCGAAGCGGCCCGCGCGGCGGGTGCCGTCGTGCACCTCGGCGGCGAGTCGCTCGACGATCCGCGCTCGAAGCTCGGCTACCAGCCCACGGTCATCACCATCGACGCGGACGAGAACCCGCTCATCGCCGACGAGACCTTCGGTCCGGTGCTCCCCATCACCGCGGTCGCCGACGCCGACGAAGCGATCCGCCGCGCGAAC
>JAXDMI010000471.1:0-7793 GCA_034666145.1 Myxococcales bacterium
ATACCGAACGCCCAAGTGCGAGCAGCCGACGCCGAGGACATGCTCGAAGCCGTCGTCACGCGCCACGTGTGTCGCGGGCTGCTGCCGCCCTGCCACGAGCTGAGTCTCTGCCGCATCGATCATCGAGCGCACGCGACTCTCTAGCCGGCGGGTCACGCGACGACGGGCTGACGTGCTGGCGATACCTGCAGTGGCGCATGCCTTGCTCGGCGGCTCGTCTGTCGAGGAGGATCGCCATGTCAGAGACCAAGATGACCACCGATCACGAGAAAATCCGGAAGTGGGTCGAGGCGCGGGGCGGCTGCCCAGCACACGTCAAAGGCATCGGTCGCCGCGGTGACCCGGGCGTACTCCGGATCGATTACACGGGTTTCAGCGGGAAAGAGACGCTCGAGCCGATCTCCTGGTCCGACTGGTTCGATGCCTTCGACAAGAAGAAGCTCGGGTTCTTGTACGAAGACAAACCGAGGAGCCGGTTCTCGAAGCTCGTCGAACGCGACGTCAAGAGCGCCACACGCAGGCGAGTCAGCGCGGCGAAGCGCAACACGGCGAAGCGCGCCGGCGCAAAGCGCTCGACGGCGAAGCGCGCAACCGCCAAGCGCACATCGACGCGGCCCAAGACCACGCGCGCCAGCTCGGTGCGGCGCACGAAGCGTCCGACCGCGACGCGACGCGCGACGCCGAAGCGCGCATCGACGAAGCGAGCGGCGGGCAAGAGCACGTCGCGTGCGCGCTCGTCACGGACCTGAGTCCGCGTCGACGGCAGCGGCGCGCTCCTTCCCTTCTCGACGTGCCGCGAACGCGCGCGCGTGAAGGGTCGCTTCGCGCTCGACCTGTAGCGCGGTACGCTCGCCTCCATGAAGCCGCCGAAGGGAGGGCGCGTGGTCGTCGCCGTCTTCTTCGCGATGATCGCGTCGATGACCACCGGTGGCATTTGGGCCGGATTCGCGCGCAAAGGCGTCGACGAGGTCCTCGCGATCACGTTCGTCGTCACCTTCCTCGTGACGCTCGCGGCCCAGTATTTGCGGAAGCCGGCGCCGTAGGCACGACGCTGCTACGCTGTGAGGCGTGGACTTCGACGTCAACTCACTCCTCGCGTCGATGGTCCCGAGCTCGATCGGTCTCGTCGCGTTCATGTACGGCAAGCGGCAGGGGCGGGTCCCGCACATGCTCATCGGCGTCGTGCTGATGATCTACCCGTACTTCGTCGCGAACATCTTTCTCATGTTCGGCATCGCCATCGTGCTGTCACTAGGGCTCTGGCTGGCGGTGCGCCTCGGTCTCTGACTCGACGCGCTCGAATCGGATCGTCGAGCCGAACGCGGGGATCTCGTAGCGCAGCGGCCAGCCTCCCTCGTCGAGGGTGAGACGCTCGGGAGCGTCCTTGCCGCGCGTGAACGTGAAGTTGCGCGTCGCGATGGAGCGGCCACCGCGCGTCACCGTTGCGTCCGCGACGCGCTGCACGCTCCACGAGCGGACGGCGAGGTCGATCTTCGAGCCGAGCGCGAGCTCACCGTCATGGACCTCCGAGGACTCACCCACCGAGAGCGTGCCGAGCAACGGCAAGAGAAGCAGCTTGCCCGCGAGGAGCTTGCGAACGCCGAGCGTGGCCGTGGCGTCGAGGTCGGCGTCCAGGGCGGCGTCGATGCCGGGAAGCACGACGCCGTGGATGTGAGCGCCCTTCGTGTCACGCACGAGCTCGACGTGACCGCGGCCACCCGCGCCATCGCTATCGAGCAAGAGACGGCTGCCGTGACCGGCATCACCGCTCCACACGTGAAGAGTCATCCATTGCCCGTCGTGCGGATCGAACGATTGTGCGTGGATGACGCGTTCGCCGCCGGCCGCGCGCGCGACGACGATGCGCTCCGCGCCGAACGGAGTGTCGCCCCACGCCACCGTGAACGTGGCGGAGAGCTCCGTCGTTCCTGGGGCGATGAGCGGCGGCAGCTTCGCGAACGGCGACACGTGCCCTGCCGCACCGTCCTCGACGCGCCGGAGGAGCGCCGCGAGCGCCGCCGCATCGAGCCACTGTCCGCGATGCATCACGCCGGTGATGCGATCGGCTTCACGGACGTCGGCCAATGGATTGCCGTCGACGAGGAGTAGATCGGCACGCTTGCCGACGGTGACGCTCCCGAAGTCGGCCTTGCCGAGGAACTCCGCCGCGCGCCGCGTCGACGCGAGTAGCGCCTCGTACGGCGTGAGGCCGTCGCGAACGAGGAGCTCGAGCTCCTCGTGCAGCGAGTACCCCGGCACGACGAACGGATTGCCGGTATCGGTTCCGGCGAGCAGGTTCACGTGACCGGCGTGGAGCGCGGTGACGAGTCGATCGCCGAACGCGTTGTAGCGCGCGTCCGCGGCCACGTCGGTCGCCGAGCGCCCGAGCGAGAGGCGCCAGATCGCGAGATCGAAGGCGCCGACGTAGCGCATCTCGGGACGCGCCAGCCTGCGTTCCAGGGCCTCGGGGCCGTCGTTCTGATTCATCACCGCGCGCGTGGGGCACACCCACGCGCCGCGATCATGGATGCGGGTCACGAGCGGCACGAGCTTGGCGTCGTCGATGAAGTCGAGCTTTCGATCGCGCGACGCGCCGTCGAACTTGCCGGCGACCGGCGAGTCGTTGGTCTGGAGCGCCTCGCTGAACGCGCTCAGGTGCTCGATCGACGCCTGGCCCGCATCGATCGCGGGCACGAGCCCGACCGATCGCGGGACGTGCCCGACGACCTGGAGCCCGGCGCTGTTCGCGGCGGTTGCCAAGCGCTCGAACGCGGCCGGGGAAATTCCGGTGTAGACCTTCACGAAGTCGTAGCCGGCACGTCGATGCAAGAGGACGGCTTGCTCGGCCTCTTCGGGAGTGCGCACGACGAGGCTGCCGTCGTGGACCGGTTTGTCGCCGTCGACGATCGGGCCTGCCGTCACGATGGTCGGGCCGACGAGCTCGTGTCGCGCGATGCGCTCGCGCCAATCGAGGTGCATGGGCGCGCCCCACATGTTCCGCACCGTCGTGACGCCGCGCGCGACGTAGAGGAGCATGTCCTCCTCGCGAACGAGATGCGCATGCATGTCCGCGAGGCCGGGCATCAGGTACTTGCCGTGCCCGTTCACGACGCGCGCGCCGGACGGGACGTGGACCGTCGAAGCCGTTCCCATCGCCACGATGGTCCCGGCGCGCACCACGACGGTCTGGTCGATCATGATGCGTTCGCTGTCCATGGGAACGACGTTCACGTCGACGAACGCGAACGTGCCTTCCTCCGCAGGCTGCTTCGCGGACGGCGCGCCTGCGCATGCGCATGCCATGAACGACGCGAGAGAGACGATGCCGAGGAGCTTCTTCATTGCAGGCCTCGCTCCGAGGACAGCCTCGCGCGCTCAGGGTTCCCCGTTATCGCGGAGCCCACCGGCAGGCGGTCGATGCGGAGTCGAGGATCGCGCGCAGGCTGCCTTTGGGGTCCGTCGAATCGAGCGCACAGAACGAGGGACGATACGAGACCGTCGTCCCTTCCTCGCCGTCGCAGCGGCACCGGTCAGGCCCTCCCGAAGCGCAGTCGATCTCGAAGTGGAGCTCGCCGCAGTCCGCCCAGAAGAAGCAGGTCGGAGCCGTTCCGGTGAGCGAGATCTTGCTGCACGCCGACCGGTCCGTGAGGCGTCCGACGGCCCTCGACCCGAGCGGCTTTCCGCACCACGTGGGGTCGGCGCTGCTGGCGGCGCTCGCGGCGCTCGTCGCGGCGTTCGCAGCGCTCGCGGATGGCGTCATGGGCCGATCGCGGTCGGCGCGTCCGCGGTGCACGAAATAACCCGCGCCGGAGGCCGCCAAGACGAGAACGAGCACTGTGGCCGCGAGGACGCCGCGGGGCATGGCGCAGATGATACGTCGCGCCTCCGCTGCCCGATCTGGGTATCGTACGGCGATGAAGACCAAGGGTGGGGACCGGGGAATCAGGCAGCGTTTGTTCGTCGGGACCGTGGGTGCGTTCGGGGTGATGACGGCGATCGCCGGCGTCGTCTACGGCTGCTCCTCGGACAAGAAGGCCGCCGACGCCACACCCATCGACATGCCCGAGGGCGGCAGAGTCGACCCTACCGATTCGAGCACGACGCCGCTCGACGCCAACGCGGGCGACACGGGACCGGGCGCGACCTTCAAGGCGTACGCGACGATCTCGCCGACGTCGCTCGCCGGCGCCATCGCCAACGGCACGGCGACGTTCACCGAGCAAGACGGTGAGGTCACGGTCGTGGTTCAGATGTCCGCCGCCGCTCCGGTGAGCACGATGCACGGACTGCACATCCATCAGAACGGATCCTGCGACGACAACGACAGCGGCGTGGGCGGCGCGATCGTCAGCGCCGGAGCTGCAGGACCGCACTGGAATCCCCTCGATGCCGGCCACGGCTTCCCCACGTCGCCGCTCCATCACGCGGGAGACATGGGCAACATCGCGATCGGCCCGGACGGCAAGGGCACGCTGACGCTCATGACCAAGGAGTGGACGGTGCAGCCCGGTACGAGCTCGATCGTCGGCCATGCGCTGGTCTTCCACATCCGTCAGGACGACGGGACATCCCAACCCGTCGGCGACGCCGGAACCCGGCCGGGCTGCGGCGTCATCGGGACCACGCCGCCGGCGCCCTGTCTCGACGACACGCTCGCCGGTGCCGCTCCGGCATGCCCCGCGGGCGCATGCACGAACCAGTGCACGAAGATCAACGCCAACTTCAAGAAGGGTGTGGCCGCGGACACGCTGAAGAACCTCACGGCGGCGATCTGCACGGCAGACACCGCGGACACGACGACCTCGGCATCGGTCGCCAAGGCGTGCGCGGACGCGACAGGCAAGGCGTTCTGCGACGCGCTGGTCACCGGCGGCTGCACCGGCGCCGGCTTCCCCGCACAATGCCTCGCGCTCACGAACGCGCTCTCCGGCACGGGCGTCGGAGCCGCGGCAACGCTCGGACGCAAGGCGCTCTACGACTGCATCATCCTGAGCCCGACGCTCGATTGCACGACCTGCCAGGACTTCGTGAAGGGCAAGAACTGAAGCCGAGCGTTCGGCGGCCGCTCACTTCGTCGGCTTGAGAACGTCGAGGAGATCGGGGCGATCGGGATCGACCGCGACACACGCATCGCCTTTGCGCACGAGCCCGTCAGCACACGTCCCTGCCGGAGCTCCCGGTACCGTGCTGCGTGCTCGCGCGCTCGTCGCCGCGAACTGGATCGCGGCGACCTCGACACGCAGCGGCGCGCCGCAGTCGTACGGAGGTCCGGTGTCACGCGGGCTCGCCTTTGCGCATGCGCCCTTGTTGCCGTCACGATGCAAGATCTCGCGCGCGTCGTCGTGCGAGTAGGCAGCGCCCATTCCTGCCGCCTTCGCAGAGACGCCGGCGTTGATCTCGGCGCTCGCGGCGATCTCGAAGGCGCCCACCGTGAGCGCACGCACGACGTGCGTCGCCGCTGCGCAATCGCCGACGAGATCGGTCCCGCGCCATACGCGGCCGTCGGATTCGTACATGCCGACGATGGTCATGCCGACCGAGAGCGCCTTCCGCTGGCGTAGCTTGGCCTCGAGGCCTACGGCATGAATGGGCATCGCCGCATCGAGCTCGTCGGCGGTTCGAAAGACGAGGCCCTCCTCCTTCGGGGTGACCGCGGCGTAGCGATAGGCGGAGTCGATGGTGCAGCCGCGCAGGACCTCCATCTCGTGCTGTGCGTAGCGCACCACGACGATCCCGCGTGCCCGCTGCACCTCGAGCGCCGCACGATCCGCAGCGGGCCACTCGAGGACGAGCGGCTTCGTGGTGGCCTTGGCCGCGCGCGCGGAGGTCTGATCCTCGGGTGCGTAACGCGGAGGCTCCGCGGTTCCCGTCGGCGGAGCCCCGCATCCCGCGGCGCACGACGAGACGCCCAACACGAGGAGCAGCGCTGCCCCGCGAGCGCTCACCGGTTCCGCCAGACGATGAACTGGAAGATGCCGGGGGCCGACGCGTTGAGCGACACCGAGTCGCCGCCCATCTTGCAGGCCGCGCGCTCGACATCTTTCTTCATGACGTCGGTGAACTCGTCGGAATCGACGCCCGTGAGCGAGATGAGCCCGAGGTTCTCGTATTTCGCCGAGGCCTCCTGGAAGTTCAGGTTCTGGAACTGAATCTTGCAGCCCGCCCCCTTGCTCGCATAGAGCGCGCCGACGCGCGCCGGGGACACGCGATAGGAAGACCCCGGCGCACCACAGGCCGCCACCGACATGAAAACCAACGCGATCGAGGCGAGCCAGCGCTTCATCTATGGGAGAGAGCCTACCCGACCCGGGAGGTCGCGAGGAATCGCCCTTTATTTGCACGTCGACGGAGCGCTGTGCGGATCCCCCGGCATGGAGATGACGAGGGTGCGACCGCGGAACATGTCGTCGAATGCCGGCGGCGGCTCGGGGAGGTGCGCTTTGTCCTCCATGGCTTTCTCGAGCATGGTGCGCGCGGAGTCGTCGAAGAGCGCGTTACCGCTCGGCCTGATGGGCTCGCGCTTGACGTGCCAGATGACGAGCGCACGGCTCACGCTCACCTGGAATGTGACGCAGCGTCGGTGAGCTTCGGCGACCGAGATGCTCGTCGGGATCTGCCAGCGATCATGGAGGAACTTGCCGAGCTCCCAGGCATAGGCCGCGAGCGCCTTGGCACGATCCGCATCTGTGTCGGGCGCAGCGGCTGAGCCCGCGTCGGCGAGCGGCGGCGCGCTCGAGACCGGAACGGGCGCAGACGCCGACGCCGGCAGCGGCTCCAGCGGCGCCACCGGTGCAGGGGGTGCCGCGGGTCCTCCACAACCGATCGCGGCGACCCCGTTCAACAGCACGACAGAAAGCACCGTCCGAAACGCCATGCACATGGCACTACCATCGATTGGCCGAGCTACGTCCATCGGCGCGTCGATGCGAAGGCGCCGCGCGAATGTCCACACCGCGAGGCAACCGCGCTGCCGAGCTGAAGGCGAAGCTCTCGTCGCCATCGTCGCGAGCCTGGAGGGGCCTGGAATACGGGTCTGTCGGCGTGTTCGTCCGTCGGGTGTCGTCAGCTCGACCGCGCCTCACGCGGCGTACTCTTTGCGTCAGCCGGCACGATGCGCAGCGTGTTGCTGCGCGAAAGACTCGAGGAGGCTACGCGATGAAGGCTCTTGTGTACGGCGGTCCCCGCAACGTGAAAATCCAAAACGTCCCCGATCCGAAGATCGAGCGTCCGACCGACGTTCTCGTTCGGATCACCAGCACGAACATCTGCGGCTCCGACCTGCACATGTACGAGGGGCGCACTTCGGTCGAGAAGGGCAAGGTGCTCGGCCACGAGAACCTCGGCGAGGTCATCGAGGTCGGCGACGCCATCGTGCGCGTGAAGGTCGGCGACCGCGTGTGCCTGCCGTTCAACATCGCGTGCGGCTTCTGCAGGAACTGCGAGAAGGGCCAGACCGGCTTCTGTCTCACCACCAATCCCGGCAGCGCCGGTGCCGCGTACGGATACGCCGAGATGGGCCCGTACAACGGCGGGCAGGCGGAGCTCCTCCGCGTACCGTTCGGCGACTTCAACTGCCTGCGACTGCCCGAGGACGCGGTGGAGAAGGAGGATGACTACGTCATGCTCTCCGACATCTTCCCGACCGGATGGCATGCGACGCGACTCGCCGAGCTCCGCCCCGGCGAGTCGGTGGTGATCTACGGCGCAGGCCCCGTCGGTCTCATGGCCGCGTACTCCGCGATGCTCCAGGGCGCGAAGCAGGTCATGGTCGTGGACCGCCACCCCGATCGCCT
>JAXDMI010000472.1:0-3756 GCA_034666145.1 Myxococcales bacterium
GCCGCACGCCGAAGAAGCCGCCGTCGTCGGGAGGCCCGCCGCCGAATCGGCCACCGAAGCGCCCGCCGCCGCCGGATCCAGGTCCTTCAGGACCGCCGGGGCCATGACCGTGCCCAGGCCCGTGGCCGTGCCCGAACGGCGGACCATCTCCACCGCGTCCGGGGCCGCAAAAAGCGCCTTCCGAAGGGCCATGGCCGTGCCCGCCGGCACCGGGCTGACAAGAATTGCCGTTCGCCCAAGCGTGTCGCCGGGCGTGTTTCCACCACGAATAAAATGCAGGATGCATGTTGTCTCCACTCGCCGAGGCACTCTCGCTCCCGGCGGTTTTTCGAGCGTGGGCACCTCGCCTCACGCCGTACGAACAAGCTAGCGCGAGTTCAGCGCGCGTCAACGCTGGGCCGCGTAACGAATCGTGAAGGCGTGCGTGTGGCGTTCACATCGGGCGTTCACATCGAGCGTTCACGTCGGGCGCTCAGGCGGGGGCCGCCGAAATCGCAACGGCGGCGGGGGCGCTCGAGAGCTCGTGGATGGTGAGCGACGACGCCGGCACGGCCGCGCGTGCGAGCTCGACGAGCCGCGCGTGGTGCGTGAAGAAGAGCACCTGCATGCGCGTGGACAGCTCGGCGATGATCTCGAGCGCCGCGCGCGATCGTTCGTCGTCGAACTGGATGAGGACGTCGTCGAGCACGAGCGGCATCGGCTCGGCGAGGTCGGCGTAGCGGAGCAGGCTCGCGAGGCGCAGGCTCAAGTAGAGCTGGTCGCGCGTACCCTCGCTGAGCCCTTCGACGTCGACCTCGACGTTGCCGTCGCGAACGCACTTCAGCGCCGGCTTGTCCTTGTCGTTGTAGCCGGCGCGCACGCCCGTGTAGTGACCGAGCGTGAGGCGCGCGAAGAGCTGCGATGCCTTCGTGAGCATCGGGCCCTGATTCTCCGCTCGATAACGCTCGATCTCGCGACCGAGGATGAACGCGCCGACCTTCGCACGCGCGTAGCGCTCGACGACGAGGCGAATGCGCGCGAGCGCCTCTTGCGCCTCCGAGGCCTTCTCCGCAGCGCCCGTGTCGCCGCGCATCTTCTCGAGACCGACCTCGAGACCGCCGAGGTCTTGTGCTTTACGCGTGTGATCGCGCTCGACCTCTTCGAGCTCGGCGTCGACCTCTTCGAGGGCGCGCTGCGCAGCGTCGGCATCGGCCACGAGCGCGCGGACGTCGTCCGCGATGACGTGGTCCTCGAGCTCGGCGAGCTGGGCATCGATGCCCGCGAGCTGCTCCTCGGCGGCGTGCGCCTTCCTGCTGCGGTCCGCGAGCTCCGCGACGATGGCGCGCGCCGTGAGACCCACGAGATCCGGCGCGAGCTCCGCGGCGGCGAGCGCCGCCTCGTGCTCGAACGTCGTCGCATCCGTGCCGGCCGCGGCGGCGCGCGACTCGGCCTCGGCGCGCTGATCCTCGAGGCCGAAGAGCTCCCGAAGCGCGTCGAGCGCACGCAGGATCTCTTCACCGTCGGCATCGGACGCGACGCCCAGCGGCGCCACCAGCTCGGTGAGGCGTGCCCGTGTCTCGCCGAGCGCGCTCTCGTCGCGCTCTGCGCCGGCCTTGCGCTCGTCGTGCTGCACCTCGAGCTTCGCGATGGCGCGTGCCGCCTCGGCCGCGTTCCGACGCGCGCTCTCGATGCTCTCGAGGCGTGGGGCGGCGACGTCGAGCAGCTCCGCCAGCGATCGCGCGTCCGCCTTCGATGCTGCGCTCGCGGCGGCGCCTTCGATCGCGACCAACGCCGCTGCCAGCTCGGCCCGGGCCGCAGCGATGGTGCGCGACGTCTCCTCGGCGTCGAGCTCCGCCTCGCGGACCGCGGCGAACGCCTCGACGATCTGCGCGTGCTTCGTGAGCCACGTGCGCATCTCGGGCAGACCGAGACGCCGGCCGGCGCGCGGCGCGATCCCGGCGTCGGCCCACGTGCGTTCGTGCTCGTCGTCGACCGCGGCGCGATCGGCTCGTGCCTTCGCGAGCTCCACCTCCACGCGCGCGCGCTGCTCGGCGAGCGTCGTCTGCTGCGCGCGTAGACGCGCGAGTGTCGTCACGCGATCGGCCTCGACGATCATCCGGTCGGCGACGGCGTCGGCGTCGCGCACCGCACGCTCGAACGTCGAGCCCAGCGCCGCGAGCGCTTGCGCATCGGGACGCGGTTCGCTCGCGGTCGCCTCTCGAACGCGCGCCCAAGCTTCATCGCGAGCGGCGCGGGCGGTGTGGAGCTCGGCTGCGCCGGGAGGAGCGAAGTCGCCGCTCGCTGCCGCGAGCTGCTGCTCGATGGACCGCGCCTCCGCCTCGAGCGCCGACGCGGCGTCGACCTGCCTCGCCACCGCACGATCGAGCTCGGCGACGCGTGTCGCGAGGGCATCGAGCGAGGCCGCAGCCGGCAGCCGAAGCGCGACGAGGGCCTCGATCGTCCCCTCGAACAGGCCCAGCGCGGCCGCCTTCGTTTCGGCGTCGGCTCGCTTGCGAGCGGCGCGCGTCACCTCGGTCGCGTGACGCGCGGGGAGATCGCCGAGCTTGCGAGCGACGCCCACCGCGCGCTCGAGCGCCGCTACGGCGACGGCATCGACGCTCTCGGGCGCCTGGATTTCCGCACGATATCGCGCGAGCTCGCGCTCGATGCGTGCAATTTCCACGCGACTCGTCTCGAGCCTCTCGGCAAGCGAGGATCGCTCCTGCACGAGCTTCTGGATGCGGTTCTGCGTGCGGAGGTCGATGCGCAGCTCCTTGGAGCCCACCGCCACGCCCGCGCGTCGTGCCGCCTCGGCGACGCGATCGCGAAGCACCTCGCTCGCAGCAGCGCCGTCGCGATGGGCCTTGGTCGCGCCCTCGTATGCTTCGAGACGCGCATGCAGCGACGTGATGCGCGCGGCATGACGCGTGACCTCGCCGAAGCGCGCGGCCGCGAACGCCTCCGCCGCCTGAGTGCGCCGTCGCTCGAGTGGAACGCGGTGCCGGGCGCGGACGATCTGCGCCTTGCGCGTGGCGAGCGCCGACTTCCGCGCGCCGAGCTCGTCGCGACGTTGGCGCGCGTCCTCGATCTCCTTCTGCTGCTTGGTGAAGGCCTCCGGGAGGCTCTGCTGGTCCTTGATGGCCTTCTGCGCTTCGACGAGCTCCTTGAGCGCGGCGTTCAGGGGCGGCGCCGATGCGCGCGGCTTGTAGAGGCGATCGGCTTCTTCGTTGAGCTGCGCGAGCACGCGGCGCGCGTCACCGCCGCCGCCGACGCTCGCATCGAACAAGCTGCCGCCGATGTCGCCGCGTCCGTCGAGCAGCGCCTTCGCGCCGAGCTGCAGAGTGTCGTGATCGAGGCCGAACGCATGCCGGAACGTCTCTTCGGACACGCCGCGGAGGAGCCTCTGGAGCACGGCCTCGTCGACCGCCTGACCGCGCTCGTCGAGGAGCGTGTTCGCGCCGCCCTTCGAAACGCCCTTGCGACGAACCACACGAACGCGCGCGCCGTCGTCGCCGAGCAGCGTGCCGCCGATGCGGAGCTCGCTCGGCTTGTGCACGTGGGCATCGAGCGTGCGTGTGTCGATGCCGTAGAGGAGACCGGTGATGGCTCGGAGCGTGGTGCTCTTCCCTGCCTCGTTGCGTCCGAACACCACGTGGATGCCCGGCGCGGAGAGATCGAGCTCGAGCCCGCGGAACGGGCCATACGCGATGAGCTGGAGCTGCGCGATGCGCATCAGCCCGCCGCTCCGTCGCGTGAAGACGAGGACGGCGACTCGAG
>JAXDMI010000473.1:0-7656 GCA_034666145.1 Myxococcales bacterium
ACACGCCGTTCCCCATCCCCGAGCTCGAGGCTGCGCTGGCGGTTCCGCGCACGAAGCTGCCATGGCTCGCGCTCGCCGCCGGCGCGAGCGGTGGCTTCGCCGCGTTCGGTGTTCTCTGGTGGACGAACGCGTTCGACTACCCGCTCGACGTGGGCGGTCGTCCTTACAACTCGATCCCGACGCACATCCCGATCATGTTCGAGACGACCGTGCTGCTCGCGGCGCTCACGGCGTTCGGCGCGGCGCTCCTGCTGTCGGGGCTTCCGCGCCTCCATCATCGGCTCTTCGAGATCCCGGGGTTCGAGCGCACGAGCATCGATCGCTTCTGGATCGTCGTGGGCGATCTGCACATGCTCGGCGAGGGCGCTCCCACCGACGAGATCGCGGCGCTCCGGAGCGAGCTCGCGACGCTCGACGACGTGGTTGCCATCCGCGGCGCGGGGGAGGGGGCGCGATGAAGCCGCACCTCATGGCCTTCGTCGTGCTCGCCGCGTTCGTCGTCTTCGCCGGCGCTGGTTGCGACAACCGACAGGCCTTCCACGAGCCCGACCCGACGTTCGCGCGCATGCTCGAGCAGCGGAGGACCAAGCCATACGCCGCCAGCTCGGCGTTCGAAGACGGGAAGAGCATGCGCGCCCCTCCGCCGGGCACGATCGCACGCGACGACGACTCCGCGCCGCCGCCCGTCACGCGCGCTCTGCTCGAGAAGGGACGCATACGGTTCGAGCGCGTGTGCGCTGCGTGCCACGGGGTGCTCGGCGACGGCGTGAGCGTGGTCGCGACGAAGATGACGCGGCGCGCGCCTCCGTCGCTGCACGACGATCGCAAGCGAGCGCACTCGCGCGACCACTTCTACACGATCGTCACGAACGGCTATGGCCTGATGCCGAGCTTCGCCGACGTCCTCTCGCCGGACGAACGCTGGGCCGTCGCCACCTACGTGAAGGCACTGCAACTGAGCCAGCACGCGGCCGTCGCCGACCTGCCGACGGACCTGCGCGCCCAGCTCGCGAAGGCGGCGCCATGAGCAACGGCCGTCCCAACGGTGGCTCGCGCGCGGGCGCGATCGCGCTCGTCGTCGCCGCGCTGGGCGCGATCGGTGTGGTGACCGAAGCGCTCCACGATCCCGCGCGCGCGCTCCTCGCGTGGGTCGCGGCGTACGGTTTCGGCGTCGGCACGGCGCTGGGCGCGCTCCTCCTCGCGATGATCTTCCACGTGACGGGAGCGCGATGGCCGCTCGTGGTCCGTCCACGGCTCATGTCGGTCGCGACCACGCTCCCGATCTTCGCGGTGCTCTTCGTCCCGATCGCGCTCGGTCTGCATCACGTCTTTCCGTGGGCGCGTGACACGAGCCATCTCGAAGCGCCGGTGCAGGCGGTGCTCGAGCACCAGCGCATGTGGAACGAGCCCACGTTCTTCCTGGCGCGCTCGGGGTTCTATCTCGCGACGTGGAGCTTCCTCGCGCTCCTGCTTCGCCGCGCCGACGCGGCGCACGAGCGGGCGCCGTCGACGCTCACGCGCGCTCGGCAACGACGGATCAGCGGCGCCGGGCTGCCGATCGTCGCATTGACCATGACGTTCGCCTCGTTCGACTGGTTCATGAGCCTCGAGCCGGGGTGGGTGTCGAATGCGTATGGCCTCTACTTCTTCTGCGGCGGTCTCGTGTCCGCCATCTCGCTCGTCGCGATCCTCGCGTGGACCTCGCAGCGGAGCGAGAGCGAGGACACGTCGCTCGGTCCGTCGCACTTCCACGCTCTCGGCCGCCTGATGCTCATGTCGGTCGTCCTCTGGGCGTACATCGGCTTCTTCCAGTTCATGCTCGTGTGGGTCGGCGACCTTCCGCGCGAGGTGACGTTCTTCGTCGCTCGCTCGCGGGGAAGCTTCCTCGTGATCGACGCCGTGCTCGTGCTCGGTCACTTCGCGCTTCCGTTCCTCGCGCTCCTGCCGCGGCCGGCAAAGCGGCGCGCCGGGACGCTCGCGCTCATCGCCGGGTGGCTGGTGCTGATGGACGCCGTGGACGTCGCATGGCTCGTGTTGCCGGCGGGCGGCGATCACGTTCGCCTCCTCGACGCAGCGCCGTTCCTGGTCGTCTCGGGCCTCGCGTTCGCGCACGGGGCACGGCGCTTCGGGACGCGCGCGCTCCGAACGAACGGAGCGGCGCGCGATCCGGAGCTGGTCGAATCGCTGGAGTACACGTCGTCATGAGCGCTCGCTTCGTCGTCCGACAGGAGCCCGACGCGCTCGCGAAGCGAAAGCTGCTGGCCACGACCATGGTGAGCATCGTTGCGTTCGGCACGGCCGTGGCCGCGTCGGCCTGGCTGCTCGGCGACTTCCGCGCCGGTCGTGATACCGGTCCATCGGCTCCTGCGGTCGCGCCGTCGACCATCGGTACCGTCGAGCAAGGCCTCATCCTCGGCCCGCCGCGCGGCGTCGATCTGCAAAGCGAGCGCCGTGGGTTGCTCGAGCAATGGTCATGGATCGACCGCGACGCCGGCCTCGCGCGCATCCCGGTCGAGCGCGCGATGGACCTCGTTGCCGCGGATGCGGGTGCACCATGATGGAGCTCCTTCGCGCGATGCTCGGTCTTCCTCCGGGCGCGTCCACCGCCGCAGACGGCGTCGATCTGCTGCACTTCTTCGTCATCGGCGTGACGATGCTGATCTCGACGTACGTCTTCGCGGCCGCCGCGTGGTTCTGCATTCGTTACTACCGCAAGAGCGATGCGCAGCTGACCGAGCACCTCGGCGCGACCCGCCGAGCGGAGGCGCTCACGATCGTCGCCGTGCTCGGCATGTTCATCCTGTGGTGGGTGATCGGCTTCCGGCAGTACGTCCACATGGCGGAGCCGCCGAAGGACGCGACGGTCGTCTACGTCGATGCGAAGCAATGGATGTGGACGTTCACGTATCCCGGTGGCCGTTCGACGAACGACGTCCTCACGGTGCCGATCGGCAGGCCGATCAAGCTGGTGATGACGTCGCGCGACGTGATCCACAGCTTCTACGTCCCCGCGTTCCGCACGAAGACCGACGTGATCCCCGGTCGCTACACGACGGTGTGGTTCGAGGCGACGCAGGAGGGCAGCTACCCGATCTGGTGCGCGGAGTATTGCGGCGTCAGCCACTCGCTCATGCGCGGTGAGGTGAAGGTCCTCTCCCAGGACGACTATGCGAAGTGGGAGCACGAGGGACGCGACGGCGCGATGCGCACCGACTGCGGAAGAGGCCCAGGCTCGTGCGGCGGCGGAGATCTCGTCGAGCTCGGACGAGCGGTGGCGGTGCGTCGTGCGTGCGTGGCGTGCCACACGTTCGACGGACAGCGCCATGTCGGGCCCACGTGGAGCGGCCTCTACGGCTCGGAGCGAACGCTCGCGAACGGACGGCGCGTCGTCGCCGACGAGGCGTATCTCACGAAGTCGATGATGGAACCGAACGCAGACGTCGTCGCCGGATATCCGCAGGTGATGCCGACGTACCAAGGCGTCCTCACGGCGCCGGAGGCGGGCGCGCTCGTGGAGCTGATTCGATCGCTGAAGGACGGCCCCGTCGCGACCGGCGTCGAGCTCCCGCGTCTCGACGTTGCGCCCGCGGCCGACGGAGGGCCGCCCCCATGACCACGCTGCCTCTCGTCGCGCAGGCCGATCGCGTCACGCCCACGAGCTACATCGGGGCGCGCACGACGATCCGATCGTGGCTCCTCACCACCGATCACAAGCGCATCGGCGTGATGTACCTGCTCACGCTGCTCGTGATGCTCGCGGCGGGCGGCTTCTTCGCGATGGCGATCCGCATCGAGCATCTCACGCCGCATCGCACCGTGATGTCGGGCATGACCTACAACCGGATGTTCACGCTGCACGGCGTGATCATGGTCTGGCTGTTCATGATCCCGTCGATCCCTTCGTCGTTCGGCAACTTCATGCTGCCGATCATGATCGGCGCGAAAGACGTGGCGTTTCCGCGCCTCAACTTGCTCAGCTATTACCTCTACGTCGCGGGCGCCGCGCTCGTGCTCGTGTCGATGGTGGTGGGCGGCATCGATACGGGATGGACGTTCTATCCGCCGTACAGCTCGTCGACGCCGACCGCCGTGCCGATGGCGCTCCTCGGCGTGTTCATCGTGGGGTTCTCGACCATCCTCACCGGGCTCAACTTCATCGTCACCACGCACACGATGCGCCAGAAGGGGATGAGCTGGTTCCGGATGCCACTCTTCGTCTGGGCCATCTACGCGACGAGCATCATCCAGGTCCTCGCGACGCCGGTCCTCGGCATGGTGCTGCTGCTCGTGGTGATGAACAACGCCTTCTCGTGGGGCTTCTTCGACCCGTCGCGGGGCGGCGACCCCGTGCTCTATCAGCACCTCTTCTGGTTCTACTCGCACCCCGCCGTCTACATCATGATCCTCCCGGGCATGGGCGTGATCAGCGAGGTCATTCCGACGTTCGCGCGCAAGAATCCGTACTCGTACAAGGCCATCGCGTACTCGTCGTTCGGTATCGCGTTCGTGGGCTTCCTCACGTGGGGCCATCACATGTTCGTGGCCGGCATGAGCACCTTCGACGCGGGCGCCTTCGGGATCCTGTCGATGCTCGTAGCGGTCTTCTCGGCCATCAAGGTCTTCAACTGGACCTGGACGCTGAAGAGGGGCGCCATCTCGCTGAAGACGCCGCTCCTCTACGTATTCTCGTTCCTCTTCTTGTTCGTGTTCGGCGGAATGACCGGCGTTGCGGTGGCGGCCATGAGCCTCGACGTCCATTGGCACGACACGTACTTCGTCGTCGCTCATTTCCACTTCATCATGGTGGGCGGCACGCTGACCGCGTTCCTCGCCGCGCTCCATTACTGGTTTCCGAAGATGACCGGACGCATGTATTCGGAGCGCCTGGGGCTGCTCGCTGCCGCGCTCGTCTTCACGGGATTCTTCGTCACGTTCTTTCCACAGTTCATTCTCGGTAATGGCGGTATGCCCCGCCGCTATTTCAATTACCCGCCACAATTCCAGACCCTTCATGTCATTTCGACAGTCGGGAGCTGGGCGCTTGCCGCAGGGCTGCTGCTCACCGCGGGATACCTCGTCGACGCGCTCGTGCGCGGCCCTGCCGCGGGCAACAATCCGTGGGGCTCGCGGTCGTTCGAGTGGCGAACGACGTCACCGCCTCCGACGCACAACTTCGAGGAGACACCGTCTTTCGAGGTCGGCGCGTACGACTACACGCGTCCGCTTCCGGAGGCCGAATCATGACGCAGGCCGAGCACGTGGAGGCGCTCGACCACGCCGAGCACTTCGAGGACCTCGAGACGCAGGCCCACGCGGCGCGGCTCGGTCTCTGGGTCTTCCTCGCGAGCGAGGTGCTCCTCTTCGGCGCGCTCTTCGCGCTCTTCGCGTCGTATCGAATGCACTACCCGGCGGAGTTCCGGCAGGCGGTCCTCCACAACACGAAGCTGCTCGGCTCGATCAACACGGGCGTGCTCCTCGTGAGCAGCACGATCGTCGCCTGCGGCGTCCATGCGCTGCGTGCGGGGCGAGTGAAGCTCGCGATGCTGTCGGTCTCGGCGACGGCGCTGCTGGGCTTCGTCTTCCTGGGCGTCAAGCTCACCGAGTATGGCCGGCACTTCGCGGAGGGCATCTATCCGGGCGGCAGCGGCCGCTATTTCGTGGAGCACGGCATGCGCGGCAGCTCCGAGTTCTGGACGCTGTACTACGGCATGACCGGCCTGCACGCGGTGCACGTCACGATCGGCATCGCTGTGCTGGGGGCGATGCTGCTCGGCATCGCGCGCGACAAGATCACGCCCCGCACCGCGTACCGACTCGAGCTCGGCGCGACGTACTGGCACCTCGTCGATCTCGTGTGGATCTTCCTCTGGCCGCTCTTCTACCTCGCATGATGCACCCCCACGTCTCGCTCAAAGCCGTGCTCGTCACGGGCGCCGCGGTGCTGGTGCTCTGGGTGGCGAGCTTCGTGATCTCGTACGTGCCGCTGGGCGGAGCAGCGCTGGTCGTGGCGCTGGGGATCGCGGCGCTGAAGGCCGCGCTCGTGGCGCTGTTCTTCATGGAGCTCGTTCGCGGAAGCCTTTCGGTGAAGCTGACGATCGCGAGCGCGGTCGCGCTGACCGCGATCCTCATCGCGTTCATGCTCGCGGACATCGCGACGAGGGATCGCCCGGTCATGATGCCCGAGGGCGCGAGGGTGTCCGCGAAGAGGTAGCGAGAGGGCTGCGGCCGCCGCAGCTCACGTCGCGGGATCGTGCATTGCCGATGAGCGTCACGCGAAGGGCTGGTGCGCTCAAGATGTCCCGGCGTCCCGGAGCAGGCACGGCGTAGGCCGAAGTGAGAGCGTTCTGCGGTGATCGGCGCTCGAGCGCGGGTACATTGCGCCTCCTCCGTACGTAGCATCGAGAGGAGGCGATTTTACATTGTATAATGGCAACGTTCGGTTGCGGTTCGGGGCCGTCGTGGTGCTCGGGTTGGCGGCTGCTGTCGAGGCGTGTGGGTCGTTCTCCGCGGAAGAAGGCGCGCCGCTTGGAGGCGCGAGCGCGGATGCCGCTCCGGACGGCACGTTCGACGGAAGCCACGACGATCCTGACGCCGCGCCACCCGACGGGGCGCTCGCCGACGGCGGGCATGACGACGACGCCGCAGCAGACGCAAACGCGGACGTCGATTCAGCGGCGCACTCCGTCTCCTGCGGCAGCGCCCCGGCCTGCCCGGCGGGTCAGGGATGCTGCCTCACTCCTTCTGGCCAGTCGTGCACGGCGGCCGGCGCGTGCCCGGCGGTGTTCGTGGCCTGCGAGTCGCCGAGCGACTGCGCCGGTGGCGCGAAGTGTTGCTTCGATTCGGCGCTCACGGGCACCTGTCAGCTGTCGTGTGGCTCCGACAGGGCCACGGTGTGTGCGGGCGCGGGCGACTGTACCATCGCGACGGGCAGCAACTGCGATGCCGTCGCGTGCGAGGCTGGCTCAGCGACCTATGCGGTCGTCCGCATCTGCACGATGCGCGTCATGCCCGCGACGTTCGGCAAAGGCGGCGTGACCTGCACGTTGCCGTGAGCAACGCGCGGGGTCTACTGCTCGGGAGCTCGTTCAATCCGGGTCGAGCTCCTTGCCCGCGAGGCGATGCACCAGCGCTTGCAGCGTCGCGAGCGATGCGCCCGGCGCGAGCGCCTCGAGGAAGAGCCCGTGAACCGCGGGATCGCGCCGCTCGAGATCGGCGAAGGCGACCTTGGCACCGGGGAACCATCGACCCTCGAGCGCATAGTGATCTTCGAGCAGCTGGAACAAGAGCCAATGCCATCGGTAATTGGCCTCGACGTCTCCACGACCGGCGCGCGCCAATGACTTGTGCGCCCAGACGCGACGCATCTGCCTGTCATCGTCGGTGAGCGCGGGTGGCCCCCGGCGTTCGACGGCTCGTAGCTCGGTCAGGAACGGGCCGGCGAGCTCGCGCTCGTCGAGCAACACGCGGCCGTCCGCGAGCTTCAGGAGATCGGCGTCGAGCGGGAAGGTGTGAGCGACCGCGGTCGGATAGACGAACCCGTCGAGGAGATGACCGTCCCAGCGACGCGCGTCGCGAAGCGTGCGGCCGACATCGGCGAAGGCAGCGACGTCGATATCGCTCTCCGGCGTCGCATCGCCACGCACGTGCGAGCCATAG
>JAXDMI010000474.1:0-4111 GCA_034666145.1 Myxococcales bacterium
GACGACGACGACGACGCATCGCGGATGGTCTTTCGGAACACGAGATACGCCATCGCGAACGTCACGAGCGCCGCGGCCACCGCCGGCAGCACCATGCGCCACGCGTACTCGTTGAATCCGATGCCCGCGACCGACGCCACGACCATGTTCATCGGGTTCGAGACGACGAGCGGCGCAATGCCCGCCGACAGGAACACCGCGAACGCGAGCGGCAGCACGAGCGTGCGATGGCGCTTCTTCGCGGCATCGACGACGAGCGGCGTGAGCAGCAAGATGGCCGAGTCGTTGTTGAGCACCGCCGCGGTGAGCACACCGAACGCGAAGACCGACGCGAACAGCTTCGTCGGTGACCCGGCCGCGCGCGCGAACACGAAGTCCGCGACGCCCGCGAGCACGCCCGTGCGACGCGCCACGCCCGTCATCAGCATGATCGAAACGATGCCCACGAGCGGACGCCACATCGTCGCCGCGGCGCCGCCCACGTCGGCGAGGCTCACCGATCCGATGGCGGCGAGGAACGCGACACCCATCAGCGCAGCGACCGCCGGAGAGAGCCGGAAGCGCGGACCGATGCGCGGACGCGCGACCACGAGGCCGAGCGTGACCGCGACCGTCGAGTAGGTCAGCGTCTCCACGTCGCCTCTACGTGCACCAGGCGTACCGCCCGTCTTCGCTGCGCGATCGCGAGAATGCCCGGATTTACGAGCTCCGGTTGTCACACGGAGGTGTCATCGCTCGCGGGATGAATGCCTCGCTGGATCGTCTTCGATCCGCGCGCTCAGTAGCCCCACATGTATTCGAAGCGCAGCATGACCGTCGTGTACGACGGGTACGTGCTC
The DNA here is from genome assembly GCA_034666145.1 of Myxococcales bacterium. Classification (GTDB taxonomy): domain Bacteria; phylum Myxococcota_A; class Polyangia; order Polyangiales; family Polyangiaceae; genus Labilithrix. Next base: position 840 of record JAXDMI010000474.1, read on the forward strand.
ATCTTGGTGAGGAGGAAGTGCTGCTGTCCCGCGGCGCCGATCGCCCAGTGCCGCGAGAGCTGGTAGTCCAGCCCGAGCTGCGCAGCGCCGCCGAACACGAGGAGCGCGTTGTCGAGCGTGCCGCCCGAGAGGCGATAGCCGCCCGCGAGCACTCCGAAGTACGGCACCCAACGGAGCACGTCGATCACGTAGCCGACGCCGACGAGCGCGTGATCGACCTCCGCCGGCCGCGAATGCGGTGTCGTCGGCGTGTCCTGCTTCTGGTTGGCAGCGACGATCGACGCGTTCAGCTCCGCCATGAAGTTGAACTGGTCGTCGATGCCGTATGTGTAGTGTGCACCCAATCCGACGCCCGTGCTCAGCGACGGCTTGTCATCGACCTTGAGCATCGCGAGCGTCGGATCGAGACCGAAGTGGTGCTGCCGTTCGATGGCGCGCGCCTCCCCCGCCGCCAGGGAGAGCGCGACGAACGTGAGCAGCGGGACGAGGACGAGGCGCATCTACTTGATCGAGAGGAGCTCGATGTCGAAGAGGAGCGTGCTGTTCGGCGGGATGGCGCCGGCCATGCCCCGCGGACCATACGCCAGGTCGGGAGGGATGGTGAGCTTGCGACGGCCACCGGCCTTCATGCCGACGAGGCCCTGGTCCCAGCCCTTGATGACGTTGCCCTTGCCGACCTCGAAGGAGAACGGCTGGCCGTGCTTGCGTGAGCTGTCGAACTCCTTGCCGTCGGTGAGCGTGCCTACGTAGTGCACCGTGACCGTGTCGCCGCGCTTCACGACAGCGCCGGTACCGACTGCCGTGTCCTTGACGACGAGGCCGCCCGGCAGGTTCGTCGTCGCACCCGCACCCGCGCCTGCGGGCGTCGCCGGTGCCGCGGCGGTCGCGTTCGGCGCGACGTACGCCGGCTCGAGGAGCGCGCGGTCGACGAGCTTCTTGAACTTGGCGAGCGGCTGCGCGCCGCTCACGTAGTACGGACCGACGGTGAATGCCGGCGTGCCGCTCAGGCCGCCGGCGTGCGCGGCATTCGTGTCGGCGTCGATCGCCGCCGTGTGCGTGTGATCGTCGAGCGCCTTGCCGAACTTCTTCATGTCGACGCCGAGCGTCGCGGCATAGCCCTCGAGCGCGGTGCGCTTGAGGCCGTCGACGTCGGATTGATGCTTGAAGAGGAGCTCGCGCATCTTCGAGAAGCCGTCGTTGCCCTTCTGCACGAAGACCTCGCGTGCCGCCTCGGCCGCGAGCGGCGCGTCGGCATGCATCGGCAGCGGCAGGTTCCGCCACACCACCTTGACCTTGCCGGGATACGCCTTGAGCACCTCGTCGATGGTCGGCTCGGCGCGGCTGCAGAATGGACACTGGAAGTCCGAGAACTCCTGGATGACCACCTTCGCGTTGGCAGCGCCGCGGAACGGAGCAGGGCTGGCGCTCGCAGCAACCGCCTTCTTTTCCGGCTCGGGAGCGCTCTTCGCGTCCTTCATGATCGCGTCGTAGATCGCCGTGCGTGCGACGCCGCTGCGAACGAGGGCCTCGGCCTTGGCGATCTCGGCGTCGACTACCGCCTTCAACTTCTCGTAGGGCTGAGCGCCGACGAGGCGGCGTCCGTTGATGAAGAAGTGCGGCGTGCCGCTTGCTTGGACGTCGTCGCCGAGTCTCTCGTCGTCGCCGATGGCCTTCGCGAACGTGTTGTTCTTGATGGCGGCGTCGACCTTCGCGACGTCGAGGCCGAGACCGCGCGCGACCGCTTGGAGATCGGCGTCTTCGAGCTTGGGTTGCGAGTCGAAGAGCTTGTCGTGCGCCGTCCAGAACGCGGCGTCGCCCTTCTGCGCGCGCGCCGAGCGTGCGAGCTCCGCGGCGGGGACTGCACGGGGATGAAAGGGGAGCGGCTCGTCCTTCCAGACGAAGCGAATGCGATCGCCGTATTCGGTCCGCAGACGCTCGAGCATCGGCTGCACCCGCTTGCAGTACGGGCACTGGAAGTCGCCGAACTCGACGACGGTGACGAGCGCGCTGGACGAGCCACGCACGGGCGAAGCGCCGATCGGGAGCTTCCACACCGTGGTGTCGACCTTGTCGTCGTCGTCGTCATCGTCGTCGTGTTTGGCGAGGCGCGGCTCCTGGTAGTTCGCGGCTGCCATGCGACCGTAGATGCGATCGCGACCGACGCCGCGCTGCGCAAGGTCCTTCGCCTTGACGAGCTCGGCGTCGATGACCGACTTGAACTTCTCGAACGGCTGCGCGCCCGGGAGAGCAACGCCGTTGACGAACGAAGCGGGCGTGCCGACGGCGCCGATGCGCTTCGCCAGCGCCTCGTCGCGGTCGATCTTCGCCGACCACTTCTTGCGCGCGAGGCCGTCTTCGATCTCGCGCGAGTCCGCGCCCGCTGCGATGGCCCACGCGCGGATGGTGTCGGGGCCGATGAGCTGCTGACGGCGGAACGCCATGTCGTGATAGCGCCAGAACGCGTCGTTGCCCTTCGACGTGAAGACCGCCTGCCCGACCTCGGCAGCAAGGCGCGCATGCGGATGGAACGAGAGCGGCTCGTTCTTGAAGACGATGCGGACGTCGTCGCCATACGTCTCGGTGATGCGCTCGAACGTGGTGGCGACGCGGCCGCAGAACGGGCACTGGAAATCCGAGAAGACCACGATGGTGACGTATGCAAGGCGATTGCCGCGCACGGGATCGTCGGTGCCGACCGGGACCGCGGCGTCGTCCTCGCTGACGATCTCGTTCGCAGGGCTCGTCGCGACGGGAACGAGGGCCGAGCCGCCGTCACCGCCGACCACGAGGTTGTCCGGTCCTTTCGGCGACGAGGGGCCACCGCCGCAGCCCATCGCTGCGATGACGAGCCATGCGACGAGCACGCCGAGGAGGCGGCGATGCAGCGGCGACGTGCCGAGGGACGAGCTAGAGCGACGCACGGCAGACGGCGACATGGCTTCTCCGGGGCGAGACGAATACGGACGAGATGGCCCGAAGATTCCTACCGCGGCCGGCGCGGCGGCGCGAGCACGGAACGATCCCTCGCAATCCGCGGGTCGCGGTCTGTCGCGATCAGCACGGCGCACATGCGATCGCGACGGCGACGCGGGGAATGCTTCGAGACACGGCTCTTCGAGGCGTGAGCGCGCCATTTGCAGAGCGACCGCCCACGGACCACGGAGGTCCGGTCTCGAGGTGAACCATGAACTACGAAAGCTCGAACCAGTCGTCCAACGAAGGCAACCGCGGGCAGCAGCGCGAGGGACGGATCGCGCGCGCGATCGAATCGC
>JAXDMI010000475.1:0-4210 GCA_034666145.1 Myxococcales bacterium
GCGCTCGGTCGCTACGACGCGACGAAGCGCGAGATCATCGGCCTGCGCACGCCGCGCGAAGGCCTGCTCGGCATCCGGCCGCGCAACAAGGAGCAGAGCCACGCGCTCGACCTCCTGCTCGACGAGAACATCCGTCTCGTCACGCTGGTCGGCAAGGCCGGCACCGGCAAGACGCTGCTCGCGCTCGCCGCGGGTCTCAAGCGCACCGTCGAGGACGGCATGTACACGCGCATGCTCGTCTCGCGTCCGGTCCTGCCGCTCGGTCGCGACATCGGGTTCCTGCCCGGCGACGTCGACGAGAAGCTGAACCCCTGGATGCAGCCGATCTTCGACAACCTCGAGTTCCTCTTCTCGAGCGGCACGAAGAAGGGCCCGCGCGCCTACGCCGAGCTGCTCGAGAGCGGTCAGCTCCAGGTCGAGCCGCTCACGTACATCCGCGGCCGCTCGCTGCCGCAGCAGTACATCATCGTCGACGAGGCGCAGAACCTCACGCCGCACGAGGTGAAGACGATCATCACGCGCTCCGGCGACGGAACGAAGATCGTGCTCACGGGTGACCCGGGGCAGATCGACAACCCGTACGTCGACAGCCAGTCGAACGGTCTCGCGGTCGCGGCCGATCGCTTCCGTGGGGAGAAGGTCGCGGCGCACATCGTCCTCACGCGAGGCGAGCGCAGCGAGCTCGCCGAAATCGCCGCCAACCTGCTCTGATCGAGGCGAAGCCATGGCGAGCCGCTCGATCTTGGTGAAGGCACTGGGATGTTGCGTCGTCGTGGTGGTCGCCGTGGCGTGCGGCGGAAGCGGCCGCGCCGCCTCGGCGCCCAGCGCCAGGCTCACGAAGTCGTGCGACACGCTCTGCGAGAAGCGGAAGACGTGCGGCGGCGCAGCCGACTTCGAGCGCTGCACGTCGCGTTGCTCCACCAGCGAGGCCTTCCGCAAGATCGACGCGTTCAAGGCCGAAGCGTCGGATCAGATGTGGAGCTGCTTGACGGCGAACGTCTGCGATCCCGATCACGAGGCCATGGGGAAGCGCTGCGTCCACGAGGTCGCGCAGAAGCTTCCGCTCACCCCCAAGGCGAAGTCCATGTGCGCGAAGCTCGAAGACGCCTTCGCTTCGTGCGGCGCACCGTGGGCGACGCCGTGTACGGAGGAGCTCAGGTTCTTCGACGATGCCGATCTCGACGGCTTCGGAGAATGCGTCGACCGGTCGTGTAGGAGCGGCGTCGCGTGCTTCCGGTCGGCCGAGCACGCACTTCTCTCGAAGCCACACTGAGCGGTTGCCACGGGCGCTCGTCGCGCTCATGATCGGGCATGGCCGAAGGCTCGACGACCCGCAGGACGCGCGGCACGAGTAACGCCGTCGCGCTCGCCGCCGTGGCCGCGCTCGGCCTCTTCGCGTTCGGCAGCGTCGGGTGCTCGTCGATCGGCGGGAGCGCCATTCGCACGGGTCCGGTGCAGCTTCCTGCGTATACGGGACCCGTTGCCATTTACTCGACAGGACAGGCGCCACCGGGCGCGGTCGACCTGGGCGTCGTCGAGGTGCATGCCTCGCAGCAAGAGGCGACCGTCGACACGCTGATGCCTCAGTTCGTGCGGAAAGCCGCCCAGATCGGCGGCAACGTCGCGGTGGTCGACGGGATCCGCGCGCGCTTCGAGCTCGTCGGCCGCACGCACATCGAGACCTTCTATTACACGTGCGGTCTCGGAGCGACGTGCGCCGGTACCCGCGTCTACGCCGCGAACGACGAGGTCATGGTGGTCTCGGTGTACGGGCGCGCGTTCTCGACGCAGGTTCTCCAGCCCGGCGAGCAGCCGCTCATTCCGCAGACCGATCCCTACGAGGTCGCGCCGCCGGCGACGCCTTCGACGCCTTCGACGCCTTCGACGCCGGAGGCTCCCCCGCCAACGCCGTCGTCGCCGTCGTCGCCTTCGGCTGGGGACCAGATGTGATGGCGACCCATGAAAATAGGCCTTTCATGCGAACGCTCGCACTGACGCGCCGGAAGCTCGCGACGCTTCTCGGAGCGACGCTTCTCGGAGCGACGCTTCTCGCCGGATGCGGTCACACCGAGACGCACGTCGCGATGCTCCGCGCGCCGCAGCCTCGCACCGAGCATCCCGTCGAGCTCTACCTCGCCGATCAAGCGGTGCCGGCGCGGTCGTTCTACGACATCGCGATGGTGCAAGCGATCGGCTTCGGCACCGACGCGACGCCCGAGGACGTCACGCGCAGCCTCACCGACAGGGCGGCGGCGCTCGGCTGTGATGCCGTCGTTCGCGTCTTCATCGACGTCGGCTATTCGCGCGCGCACGCCGCAGGCGTCTGCGTGAAGTACCTCGGCGAAGCACCGCCCGGCGCAGCGCCTGCGCCCACGCCCGTGCTGCCTGCGGCGCCGGGAAAGAATCCGTCTCCGCCGCCGATGCGCCCCGCGCCGGTCCCTCGCCTCGAACCGCTGCCGTCGGCGCCGAACCAGGGCCGCTGATCGCATCGCTCGAGCGAGAGCGTCCTGCTCTTGCGCACCGCGTCGGGTTCGCGCATCGTTCGCGTCATGCACGACGACGTCGAGCGAACGGCCGAGTCCTCCACGGACTCTTCCGCAGCGGGCCGCGATGCGCGCCAGGCCCGGATGGAGATGAGCGACGCATCGTCGGCGATCGCCCTCGCCGAGCAGGCCGTCGGCAGCCGCGTGCTCGGCGCCGATACGCAGACGCAGCTCGCACCGGGAGCCTCCGCCGAGACGTTGCTCGGCGAAGCGCGTGACGCCGCCGAACGCGGCGAGCGGGTCGCGGTGGTCGCGCGCGCCGAGGCGCTCGCTGCATCGCGCGACGGCATGCGACGCATCGCGCAGGCGCGTCTCGCAGTCGTCGCGCATGCCATCTCCGGTCACGGTGGTGAGGAGCTCGGCGCGCTCACCGATATCGGCTGGGGCCTCCTCTGCGCATCGGGTCCCGAGGACTCGTTCGACCTCGCGCTCATCGCGCGACGTGCCGCCGAGGACTCCGGCGTTCCGTTCCTCGTCGTTCACGCGCACGGTCGTGCGGACTCCCCGACGGGTCTCGCGCACGCGATGGTCGCTCTCCCCGAGGCGAGCGCTTGCCAGGCGTTCGTCGGTCCCGCGTCGCGCATGAAGGCGCGACACGATCCCGCGCACCCTTCGCTCTCGCCCAGCGGCGATCGCACGTTCGCCGAGCGCGTGCCGTTCGCGCTCGCCAGCGCGCTGCGTGATTACGCGAACGTCTCGGGCCGTCGACACGACGTCTTCGACAAGATCCCGCTCGGCGAGGCACCGCTGATGCTCGTCGGCATGGGCCCCGTCGGCGATGCGCTCTTCCACTCCGTCGCCGAGCTCCGTGCGCGCGGCTACGACGTCGGCGCCGTGCACCTCTCCGCGTTGCGTCCGTTTCCCGGTGCGCGCCTCGTCAAGACGCTCGCTCGGGCGCTCGCGATCACCGTGCTCGAGCCCGCCGACGAGCCCATGTCGCACGGTGGTCTCCTCGCTCGCGAGCTGAAGTCGGCCTTCACCGACGCGCTCACGTGGGCCCCTGGTTTTCCGGGCATCGGTCGCATCCCGAAGCTGTTCGTCGGCGTGACCGGCGCGTCTTTCGACGTCTCCGATCTCGCCGCTATCTGCGACAACATGCTGGCCGACGAGCGCGGTCGCCGGAGCTTCTCGTTCGCCGACACCGAGCACGCGTTGCCGCGCGCCGCTACGCACGAGCCCGCGACGTCGACCACGGTGTCGATGCGCTGGGTCCTCGACGACGTCGCGTCGGCAGAGATGGCGCTCTCGACCACCGCAGCCGTGCTCGCATCGGCGCTCGGGCTCCGCGCGCACGGCATCGTGATGCCCCATCCCGACGGAGGCGGCGCCACCGTCGACGTCTTTGCGTCGCGCGAGCATGCGCGTGGCGGCATGGCGCGACGTGGGCCGAAGCTCGTGCTCGCCACCACGCGCGGCATCGCATCGTCGGCCGCGGTCGCGCCGCTCACGCCCGGCGCGGTGCTCGGGGTGCTGTCGGCAGGCGGCGATCCCACGTTGCCCGACGCGGCACGCACCATCGTCCGCGAACGGCGCGTGCGCGCTCTCGCGCTCGCCTATGGCGGCGCTGCCGAGGACGCCAACCTCGCCATCGCCGCGACGTGCGCCGGCGCCGCGCTTGCTGTGGGGTCGCGTGCGCAAAAGATCCTGCTCGACGGCATCCAGGTGGC
>JAXDMI010000476.1:0-8204 GCA_034666145.1 Myxococcales bacterium
GCGCATCGCGCGACACCGAGGCCGCACGCATCGCCCTCATGGCGCTGCCGCTGAAGGGCCTCGAGGCCTTCGTGCTGCGCGCGGGCCGTCCCGAGAGCGAGGTCGCCGCGGCGAAGGCCAAGGGCGATTACTTCCTCTCCGAGCGCCAGGCCAAGGCCATCCTCGACATGCGCCTCGCCAAGCTCACCGGCCTCGAGCAAGAGAAGCTCGCGGCCGATTACGGCGAGCTCTGCACCGAGATCGCGCGCCTCCAGAACATCCTCGCCAACGAGCACGTGCTCTTCGATCTCATCGTGATGGAGCTCGAAGAGGTCAAGAGCAAGTTCGGCGACAAGCGCAAGACCGAGATCGTGACCAACGACGGCGAGATCGCCGACGAGGACATGATCCAGGTCGAGGACATGATCGTCACGATCTCCCACGCCGGGTACATCAAGCGGACGCATCCGTCCGCGTACCGAGCGCAGAAGCGCGGCGGCACGGGCAAGATCGGCATGGAGGCCCGCGAGGAGGACTGGGTCACCCAGCTCTTCGTCGCGTCGACGCATGCCTACGTCTTCTTCTTCTCGGACCGCGGCAAGGTCTACGTGAAGAAGGTCTTCGAGATCCCGATCGCGCCGCGCACCGCCAAGGGCCGCGCCATCGTGAACTTCGTCGGCATGGAGCCCGGCGAGAAGGTCGCCGCCATCGTCGAGGTCCCGAAGATCGAAGAAGGAAAGTTCATCGCCACCATCACCAAGCGCGGTCAGATCAAGAAGACCGAGGTGACCGAGTACGAGAACTTCCGTCAGAAGGGCATCATCGGCGTCAAGATCGAGGGCGACGACCAGCTGCTCTCGGCGGCGCTCACCGACGGTCAGCGCGAGTTCCTCATCGCCACCAAGATGGGCCAGTCGATCCGCTTCTCCGAAGACCAGGTCCGCGCGATGGGTCGCGGCACCGTCGGCGTGAAGGCGATCGACGTCGCCGACGACGATCAGGTCGTCGGCATGGCGGTCACCGAAGAGACTCGCCAGCACGTGCTCGCGGTGTGCGAGAAGGGCTACGGCAAGCGCACGCTCCTCGAGGAGTTCCGCCAGCAGAACCGCGGCGGCAAGGGCATCATCCTCATCGACGCGAGCGACCGCAACGGTCCCGTCGTCGACATCAAGCTGGTCAAGGACGGTGACGAGATCATGCTCATCACCGACAAGGGCCAGACCATCCGCACGGGCGTCTCCGAGATCCGCGAGACGGGTCGTAACGCGCAGGGCGTGAAGATCATGAGCGTCGAGGACGACGAGCGCATCGTCGCGCTCGAGCGTCTCGCCGAGACGCCGCCGGACGCCGAAGGCGGAGGCCAGAGCGAGCTGCCGCCCGGCCTGGGCGACGGAGACGGCGGCGGAGACGGCGGCGGCGGTGACGGCAGCGGTGGCGGCGAAGGCGAAGGGGCGGGCAACGGCACGCCTCCGAACGACGTCCCGCCGGCCGGTGAGGGAGACCTGAACTGACCGTGGCGGCGAAGAAGACCGTCGGTGCGAAGCGCGCTGAGCGCGTCGGGAAGACCGTCGCCCGCGCCGTGAAGACGGCGGCGGTGCGCGTCCGGCAGACCGTCGCGCCGAAAAAGAAGATGGCGCCGCCGGTCGAGACGCTCGATCGGCTGCACGCGATGCATCCCGACGCGCACTGCGAGCTCGATCACCGGAACGCGTTCGAGCTGCTCTGCGCGACGGTGCTCAGCGCGCAGACCACGGACGTCAACGTCAACAAGGCGACGCCCAAGCTGTTCGCGGCGTATCCCGATGCGAAGGCGCTCGCGAAGGCCGAGCAGCTCGACGTCGAGCCGCTCGTCGCGACGCTGGGCTTTTTCCGGCAGAAGTCGAAGAGCCTCATCGGCCTCGCGAAGGCGATCGTCGCCCAGCACGGCGGCGAGGTCCCGCGCACGATGGAGGAGCTGATCAAGCTCCCCGGCGTCGGTCGCAAGACGGCGAACGTGGTGATGGGCGTCATGTGGAACGCGCCGGACGGCGTCGTGGTCGACACGCACGTGCAGCGGATCTCGCAGAGGCTCGGGTGGACCCGAAACACCGATCCCGTGAAGATCGAGCAGGACCTGTGCAAGCTTCTTCCCCGCGAGCGCTGGAACATCACGAGCCACGTCCTCATCTTCCACGGTCGTCGTATTTGTTTCGCGCGGAAGCCCGATTGCGAGAAGTGCGGGATCAGCGACGTGTGTCCGAGCGCCTTCCGCGCCGACAAGGTCGGCCGTAAGCCGCCGCGCGTTGCTAGACTTCCCAGGGTATGAGCACCCTCGCCTTCATCGCGCGATTCAGGGAGCTCCACGAGAAGGCGAAGGCCGGTTCACTGCCGGCGCAGCAGCGGCCCGAGTACGAGCAATCGCGACGCGAGCTGGGACGTCTGCTCCTCGTCGCGCAGCAGATGAACCACAACGGAAAGACGCTGCGCAGCGCCCTCCGCATCGCGCAGCTGATCAAGGTGGAGCTCGAGCTCGGCGGCTCGGCACCGGAGCGCACGTCCACGATGGACCTCGCGAGCGGCGGCTTCGCGGCGCTGCTCCCGGCGAGCCAGCCCGTGGGACGCGTGGTGGGGTTTACGCTGCACGTGCCCGCGTTTGCCGGCGGCGGAACGCAGCCGATCACAGGCAAGGCGAAGGTGGCGAGCGCGCGATCGCAAGGCGGCCTGCATCGGGTGAGCTTCTCGTTCGACGCGCTCACGCCCGCGAACCAGGAGCTCCTGGACATGGCGATCATCGACTACGTGCTGCGACGCTTCACGCTGCCGGCGTGATCGTCGCGAACGGCCGCTATCGCGCGCGGAACGCCTCGAGCAGCTGCTCGGTCGCCGTGTACGGATCGATGGTCTTCTGCTCGACGTCGACCACCGCCTGATCGAGCGCGGAGCCGAGCGCGTCCGTCGCGGCCTCGATGAGCGTCTCGCGCAGCGCCTCGCGCAGCTCCTCGGCGAGCCGCAGGCGGCGTCGCAGCCGGCCCGATTCGGTGCCGTCGAGCCATGATTTATGGCGATCCAGCGCCTCGACGAGCTCGGCGATCCCCTCGCCCTTCGTGGCGATGCACTTCATGATCGGGGGCGTCCAGTGCTCCTCGTGCGTCTTTCCGGCGGGCGCCTCTCCAACGCCGGCGATGACGTCGACCTTCGCGCCGCCGTGAACGACGTGCGCGCGGCTTCGTCCTGATGCCACCATCGTCTCGGTGCCGAGCGCGATCATCAGCTCGAGGTCGCGCATCGTCGAGTCCGCGCCGTCGCGATCGGCCTTGTTCACGGCGAACACGTCGGCGGTCTCGAGGATGCCGGCCTTGATGGCCTGCACCTCGTCGCCCATGCCGGGCGCCATGACTACGAGCGTCGAGTGCGCGGTGCGCGTGATCTCGAGCTCGTCCTGCCCAACGCCCACCGTCTCGACGATGACCACGTCACTGCCGTACGCATCGAGGACGCGGACCATGTCGCGCGCGGATCGCGACAGACCGCCGAGGTGACCGCGCGTCGCGACCGAGCGGATGAAGACGCCGGGATCGGTCGCGTGGCGCGTCATGCGGATGCGATCGCCGAGGATGGCGCCGCCGGTATACGGGCTCGACGGGTCGACGCAGATGACGCCGACGGTGCGTCCGCCGGCGCGATAGCGCTCGATGAGGCGATCCGTGAGCGTGCTCTTGCCGGCGCCGGGATTTCCCGTCACGCCGACGACGAAGGCGCGACCGGTGCGCGGGAAGATCTCCTTGAGGAGCTCCAGGTAGCCGGGCATGCGGTCGTCGACGTTTCGCATCGCGCGCGCGGCGGCGCGCTGATCCCCCTGGGCGATGCGCGTTCCGAGATCGGACATCGCGCGGGAATGTAGTGCGGAATCAGGCGGGGCGCGAGATCACTTGAGCTTCGCGAGCTTGCGGTCGATGGCTGCGGCGTCGGCGCCGTTCGCCTTCTTCGCGCTCTCGTACGCGGCCTTTGCGCCCGCCGTGTCCTTGTCCGCGGCGAGCGCGTCGCCGAGCGCGATCCAAGCTGCGCCGTTCGAGCCGAAGTCCCGTGTCGCGCGCACGCCGAAGGCCTTCGCGCTCGTGGTGCGACCGGCTGCGAGGCAGGCCGCCGATGCGTTGACGAGCGGCGTGGGATCCGAGTGATCGAGCCCGAACGCAGCTTGATAGGCCTCGACGGCGAGATCGATCTCGCCCTTCTTCGCCCAACCGTCGGCGACGAGCAACCGCGCCGACTGCTCGTTCGGCATCAGCTTGGCGGCGGTCTCGCCTTCCTTGATGGCCTCGTCGGGATGTCCCTCGGCGAGCGCGAGACGGCCGGAGACCACGTGCGTGTTCACGTCGTTGGGCGCGAGCTTGAGGACCGAGCCCACCGTGCGCTTCGCATCGGCGAGGCGATTGGCGGCCACGTAGCCATTGGCGAGAGCGCGCAGCGCATCGGTGCTGGTCGGTCGCTCGGCGGAAGCACGCTCGAGCGCCGTGATGGATTCGGCGCTGCCCGCGGGCAACGCGCGACCCAGCTCGAGGAGCGCGACGGGATCGTGCGGGTCGAGCTCGACCGCCTTCTTGAGCGACGGAACGCCGTCCTTGCCGGTGCGTCGCAGCATGACGCCGAGGAGCACGTACGCATCCGGCTTCGTGTCGGCGAGCTTGATGGCCTCGCGATAAGCGGCGTCCGCCTCGGGGTCGTTCGAAGAGAGCTCCTTCGCGCGACCGCTCGCCACCTTCGCGAAGTACTGGACCTCGACCGACGCCGGCGCTGCCGGCGCCTTCACTTTGGCGAGGTCGGCGACCTCCGACTCGGCTTCGCTGCCGCGACGCCAGAGCAGATGCGCCTCGGCCGCGCAGACGTGGCTCGCGGCTTCGGCGGCAGGCGACTTCGACATCGAGCGGCACGTGGCCATGGCGGGCTCGAACTCGCGGCGCGCGATGTACGTACGCGCGAGCTCCCACTGCACGCGTCCGCCGATCTCGCCCTTGCCGGCGCTGATGCCGTAGCCACGGCGGAGCTCGGTGAGGGCCTCGGCCTCGCGGCCCGCCCGACGGAGGGCTTGACCGTACGCGAGCGATGCTTCGGCGCTCATCGGAGCAGCCCTCGCCTTGTCACGCGCCGCATCGACACCGGACTCCTGGGCCCCGGCGGGCGTCGCAGCCATGGAGAAAGCGACCCCCAGCACGAGGGCTAGAGCCGTCCTGACCGCTGTAGAATGCATGAAAAATCCCCTTCGCGAGGCGCGCGGCACGTCGGAGCCCGCTCGATCAAGCAGCGCTCGTGCCATCGCGTTCGCTATCGAGCTTCGTTTAGCCCTTCTGTGGGCCACTGCAAGCCTCGATACGTGCCATCGCCCACCCCGCCGCCTCGCGGACGATCTCGGCGTCGTGGCCGCTGCGCGCTCGTTCGAGCGCATCGAGGTCGGCCGTGTCGCCGCGGTTGCCCATCGCGAGGGCGGCGTTCCGAGCGAGCCCGATGCGCGTGGCGCGCGCGACCGGCGTTCCTTCGCGGAGCGCGGCGTACGCAGGCTCGTCGAGCGCGACGAGGTCGCGCAGCGTGGTGGTGGCCCAGCGTGGATGCGGTTCGAAGCGAGCGTCGATGGGCACGGCGCCCGCGGTGAGCCGCGACCGCGCGTTGAACGGACACACCGTCTGGCAGTCGTCGCATCCGAAGAGATGCTCGCCGATTCCCTCGCGCAGGCTCTCGGGGACCGCGTCGCGCAGCTCGATGGTGAGATACGCAACGCACTTCCGCGGATCGAGCACGAACGGTTTCGCGAAGGCCTTCGTCGGGCACACGTCGAGGCAGCGCGTGCACGAGCCGCAGCGCTCCGGGATCGGCGGGTCGGGCTCGAGCTCCAGCGTCGTCACGACCTCGCCGAGGAGCACGAGCGAGCCCACGCCGGGGACGATGATCAGCCCATTTTTCCCTACGAAACCGAGACCGGCGCGAGCCGCCCAGGCGCGCTCGAGCACCGGTGCGTCATCGCAGATCGGGCGCGCCTCGGCGGGCGCGTCGGGGGGGCCGAGCGTGCGAACGAGGCGCGCGAGCTTGCGGAGCTTCTTGCGAAGACCGTTGTGATAGTCGCGGCCGCGCGCGTAACGAGCGATGGAGCGCGCGAGCTCCGGGTCCTGCGCCTCGGACTCATGCGTGCGACCGTAGCGTTGCGCGACGCAGATGACGCTCCTCGCACCGAGGAGGATCTCGTCGCCGTCGAGCCGGTGACGCGCCTCGCGAGCGGACGCGAGCCACGTCATCCCGCCGTGCATCCCGTCTTCGACGAACGTCTCGTAGCGCGCGAAGTCGGCGTCGAGCGGCAGGTCGGCGCGCGCGATGCCGACGGCATCGAAGCCGAGCCGCCGAGCCTCGAGGACGATGCGCTCCCTGTTCGACATTCCCAGCCAGTCCTTTAGCGCCCCGACCCAGGGTCATTTCGCCGAAAACGACCCTGGGTCATTTCAGCGAAAACGACCCTGGGTCGGGAGACCGGAAACGACCCAGGGTCATTTCGGCGAAAACGACCCAGGGTCGGGAGACGGGAAACGACCCTGGGTCGGGGGACGCGGTGCGTCAAATGCGGCGGGGGGTCCAGAGGAGGCGAGGTTGAGACGCGGGGTACGTGGTTGGAAGGACACGCGTTTTGGGGAAATGGCGCGGGGGATTCCGCGGCTCGTGTGGAGCAGGCGCGCATTCGACTATGACAGCTCGCCATGAAGCAGCTTCGTTCGGGCTTTTCCGGCCTCTTCTCTTCCTTCTGCGGCGCGGCGCTGCTCGTATCGGCGGCGTGCAGCTCCAGCAACACCGCGCCTCTCGCGGACGGCGGCACCGGCAGCGGCGGCGGCGCTCTGAGCTGCGAGTCGGCCCCGGTGCTCGGCAAGGCGGACTTCTGCAAGACGTGCACGCTCTCGTCGAACGCGAGTCCGAACGCCTGCCGCGTGCCGCGAACGATCAGTGCATGTTGCACGTTTGTCCAGCCGCCCACGCAGGAGCTCATACGCGGCACCGGCCTCAACCTCCACTCGTCGAACGACCCCAACGTCAACCTCGGCTGTCTCGATGCGCCCGGCGAGCTCGGTACCGCGAAGACCGTCACGCTGAAGGGCTTCCTGCGCGTCTTCTCGAGCGGCGGTGACTCGGCCGGCGTGAAGATCGAGATCTTCAAGGAAGGCGATGGCGGCGCGCTCGGCGAGCTCGTCGGCAGCGCCATCACCACGACGAGCGACGACACGAAGAACCCGCCGCTGATGCCCAAGCCGGAGTGGCTGAAGAAGTGCCCGCAAGGCGGCTGCACCTTCCGCGGCTTCACGTACGCGGGCGTTCCCACCGAGACGCCGCTCATCATCAAGACGTCCGACGCCGGCGACGGCTCGTCGTGGGCGCAGTTCTACGATTACAACGTCTTCTTCGCGAACGGCACGGTCGCGACCGGCGACATCGTGAACTACGACCCGTCTGCCGTTGCCGCCACCGACATCAACACGGTCGCGTCCGCCGCGGGCGGCTTCACGCCGAAGCCCGACAAGGGCCTCATCGCCGGCGAGGTCCACGACTGCGGAGACGTCCGGCTCTCCGGCGCCACCGTCGACACCGACGTCGCGCACGAAGGCGACATGTTCTACTTCGGCGAGAACGAGTCCGATCCGCTGCCCGACAAGTCGCGCGGCTCGCTCGGCACGAGCAAGCTCGGGCTCTTCGGCACGCTCAACGTCCCGACCGGCACGCCGATCAAGATCAGCGCCATCGGCAAGTCGAACGGCCAGACCATCCTCCTCGGCACGTACACCGTGCAGACGTTCCCGGGTGCGGTCACGGCGCTGAGCTTCCGCGGCCGTCGTCCGTGGCAGAAGTAGCGAGAGACGGAAGCCCCACCCGAGACACGCTGTTCGGGGGACGTGTCGCGCTCGCGCAACCGGCGCGCGGGCGCGGCTATCGCGTCAACGTCGACGCGATCCTGCTCGGAGCCTTTGCGGCGGGCGCGCTGGGTGAGCCGCGTCGCGCGCGCCGGGCGCACGCCGCGTTCGACCTCGGCGCGGGCGTGGGAGCGGTGGGGCTGACGCTCCTCCACCTCGATGCCGCCGCCCACGTCACCATGGTCGAGGTCGACGGCGCGCTCGCGAAGCTCGCGGAGCAGAACGCGACCGCCAACGGCTGGAGCGAGCGCATCGACGTCGTGCAAGGTGACGTGACCGACGCCGCGCTGCTCCCTGCCGGCGCCGCCGATC
>JAXDMI010000477.1:0-14729 GCA_034666145.1 Myxococcales bacterium
CGATGGATCACGACGCCCATCGACTCGAAGCTGGAGGCGACCTCCTCGGCGACGTCCTCGTCTTCGAAGGGCAGGATGCGCGGCTGGCGATCGATGATGTGGATCTTGGTCTTGCCGAAGTTGGCGAAGATGGTCGCGTACTCGCAGCCGATGACGCCGGCGCCGACGATGACCATGCTCTCGGGAAAGGCCGGAAAAGCCTCGATTTGGTCGCTCGTGACGACCAGCTCGCCGTCGACGGGAATGCCGTCGGGGATGCGCGGACGAGAGCCGGTGGCGAGGACGAAGCTCTTCGCTTCGATCCTCTCGACGGTGCCGTCGAGGCGCTTCACCTCGAGCTCGTGCGGCGAGAGAAAGCGACCGGTGCCACGAACGAGCGAGACCACGCCGCCGTTCTCGGAAGGAACCGCGAGCATCGCGAGCTGTCGATCGAGGAGCGAGCGCCGCTCGGCGACCGCGGTCCGCACCGACTCGATGACGTTGGGGTAGGAGACCTCGAGCCCGCCGGTGGCGCGGTAACCGCGATCGGTCCGCGCTGCGACGGCGTAGTCGTTCGAGAGATGCCACATCGTCTTCGAAGAGAGCGCGCCCGCCTGGATGCCGGCGCCGCCGACCTGTCCGCGCTCTACGATCACGACGCGCTTGCCGAGATCATGCGCACGCATCGCGGCGGCATAGCCACCGGGACCGGCTCCGAGCACGCACAAGTCCCATCCCCCGGTCGTCATGCGCTGTCCCTCGATGCCATGGATTTTCGGGCCCAGGATACGGCCGGGCCCGCTGCTAGGATAGCCCCGCTTGGACACGCAAATGGCCACGCTCGGACCCGACGAGTTCACCGGCGACCCCGCGTGGAAGGTGGTGCGCACGCTGCGTGACGGTTCGTCGATCACGATCCGTGCGATCCAGCCGGAGGATCGCGACGAGCTCCGCCGCGAGTTCGCAAAGACCTCGCCGGAGACGCGTTACCTGCGATTCCTCGGCGTCGTCGGCGAGCTCACCGACGAGATGCTCACGTATCTCACGTGCGTCGATCAGCGCGATCACATCGCGCTCGTCGCCACCATGACGTCGCCGGATCTGAAATCGGAGCGCGGCGTGGGCGTGGGTCGAGTCATCCGGTTGAAGGACGCTCCCGACGTCGCCGAAGCGGCCATCACGGTCGTCGACGACATGCACAAGCTCGGCATCGGCTCGGCGCTCGCGTTCGAGATGGCGCGCGCGGCGAAGGCGCGCGGCATCCGGACGATCCGCGCCGAGGTGCTCGAAGGCAACGCGGCGATGCGCGGGATCTTGGAGAACGCCGGGGCGCGGCGCGTCGACACGGGCGATCAGCCGGGAACGCTCAGCTACGACATCGCGATCGAGCAGGGCCCTCCGGCATCGAGCATCGTCGACGTGCTACGCGGAGCCGCGCAGACGATGGCGATGTCGATCCGGAAGCTCGTGCCGCCCGAGTGAGCAAGACGTGAGCGAGAGTTGAGCGGGAAGTGAGCGAATCGCCTTGTTTTCAGGCGCGGCGGCGACGGAGCCCGGAGAGCGCGCAGATGCCGAGAGCGCCCAGGACGAGCGCGAAGGTCCCGCTGGTCGAGCGCGAGCCCGGCGTCTGCGAGACGCTGCAGCTCGTGGTGGTCGTCTTCGTGCCGCCGGTGCCGTTCGCGGTCGCGTTCGCGTTGTTCGTGGTCGCGGCGGCTTCGGCCGTCTGACAGATCTGCGCGCCGCCGACCGTGTTGCACGTCTGACCGTCCGGGCACGACGTGGGGTCCGCGGCGCAGCCGAGCGTGCAGACCTTGTCGGTGCTCAGGATGGACGGCGCGAGACAGATGTTCGAGCGGCACTGGCTGTCGTCCGTGCAGGCTTCGTCCGGCTTGAGGAGCCGCGGGTCGGGTCCGCCTTCGAGCCAGGGCTCGGCGCCGATCGAGGCCAACCCGTCCGTGATGAACTTCTTGAACGGCGAGACCTTCGTGTAGATGTTCTCGGCGTCTTGGACGCCGTTCACGCAGCTCGAGGACGGGTTGTTCGGATCCGGCTGCGAGCCGTTGCCGCCACGCGAGACGATGCCGACGATGGCGCCGGTCTGCGCGAGCGCGGGCCCTCCGCTGTCGCCCGAGCAGATCGATTCTCCGACCTGGAACTCGTTGGGCGGCAACGGCAAGCCCGACTGCATATCAGGGCCGATGCCGGTGATCCCGATGCCCGAGCGCTGCTGCCGGATGGTCGGCATATCGGTCTTTTCGGTGACGCCCCAGCCGATGGCGGTGAGGATGTCGCTCTGCAGGATCGGCGAGTCGAGTCGGATCTGCGCGATCTTCGCGTTCGGGATCGGCTTCTGCAGGATGACGAGCGCGATGTCGTGGTTGCACAGGTTCGTGCCGCCGTCGTCGAGGATCTTCAAGCCCTGGCCGTCGGGCGAGACGTTGCCGCTGTTGAAGTCGGGCCGGTTCGGACCGACGAAGGCGTAGAGCGTCGACGCCGGGTGATTGCCGCGGACCACGCCCTGCGCGAGCGGCTTGCCGGTCACGTCGCACGCCGCCGACTCGTCGGTGTCGGCGACGCAGTGACGTGCGGTGAGGATCAGCCTGTCGGACAACAGCGTTCCCGTGCACGCGCCGACGTTGTTCTGCGTCGGATCGAAGTGAACGAGGAGGACGACGGCGTCCTGCGACGTGTCCGAGTTCTTGCCCTTGATGACGGGCGACGCGACCTGGCCGAGATCGCCCGGTCCCGAGGTGGAAGCAGCGCCATCCGTGGAGGCCGTGGACGAGCACGCGAGGAGCGATGCGGCGACGGACGCGACGACGACGGTGGACAACGAGAGGCGGCGAGATCGATGAATCGCGTTCATGCGTTTGTGGCCCTACTTCCCCCGAAACGGCGTGAACCTTTTTCCATAAGCCGTCACGCCGCAAGGACGATTCGCTACCGAGTCGTCGCGGGGACGCGTTAAGTCATGTAGCAGGAGGTACGCTCACCGCAACGAGCGTAAAATTTTACGTCCTCGCAAGCATTACGAAGACGTCATGTAGAGTGACCCCGGCCATGACGGTTGCTGCCGATCTCCTCTCCAAGGTTCTCGAGGGCACGCCGATCGACGACGCCATCCTCGACGCGATCGCGCTCTCGGCCTGCGCCGACGGCGTCACGAATGTCGAGCTGGTGGCCATCCTGCGCATCGCGCGCGAGCTGCCTTCGCTGCGGGATCGAGAGCCGGCGGAGATCGACGCGCGCGTTCACGCGGCGTTCGATCGCCTCACCGCCGACGGGCTCGAGGGCCGGCTCCAGGCGCTCGGCAAGGCGGCGCTCGACGAGCAGACGCGGCGCCGGATGTTCACCGCCGCCGCCGTCGTCCAGTACGCGGACGGTCAGGTGACCAATGCCGAGAACGAGTTCCTGCTCGACCTTGCCGACGTCCTCGGACTCGACGACGCGAAGGTCAACGGCATCATCGCGGAGATCGAGACCGAGCTCGGCATCGAGCCCGGCGCGCTGAGCGAGCGCTAAACCACTCTCTCGAGCCCTCAGAACCCTGCGCGGCGGATGGCGTGGTACGTGGAGCTGAAGGAGCGTGCATCATGCACGCAGCCATACGCGCAGCCTCGGCACTCGACGACCGTGGGGGTGCCCCAGCCGTCGCCCTTCTCGTAGAGGACGATGTGGCCGGCGCCGCCGTTGTTGTAGACGAGGGCGTCGCCCTTCTTGAGCGCGGTGCGCGAGATCGTCGACCAGTGGCCCGACGAATCGCTGTTGAACGACGACGTCGCGTAGGGGTGCGAGTTGGTCTCGAGGTTCGTGGCGCCGTACTGCCAGGCCTTCGCGACGAGACCGGAGCAGTCTGCGCCGTACTTGCCGGAGTGCGAGCACGACGGGCAGCTGCCGGAGCAAGAGCCCTTGTTGCTCGAGGTCGCGCCGGCCGCTTGCCACGCGCCGCCACCCCAGTAGTACGAGAAGCCGATCGCCGCCGACGCGCGCGCGAACGCGTTGTCGGGCGACGGCGCGCCGTCGACGCTGACCGTGCCGCCGCTGCTGCTACCACCGCTGCTGCTGCTGCTGCTGCTGCTGCTGCTGCTCCCGCCGCTCGACGCGACGGCCGTGAGGTACGTCGCCGAGCTCCAGCCGTTCGTGCCGTTGAACGTGATGTTGAGGAAGCCGTTCTGCGGCGTCCCGCTGACGAGCGTGACGAGCGTGCCCGAGGGGATGACGGCGATGACGGCGAACGAGGTCCCCGCGCCCTTGCGGAAGTTGACGTTCGCGGTCGCACGCATCTGCGAGCTGGCGGTCAGGCCCTGCGCTGCGGTGCCGATGTTCGTCGTGTCGTCCGCGGCGACGAGCGCGCTGTCCGGCTCGCCGTCGTCGCCTACGTCGCCGGCCGCGGCCGGATCCGGCGTGACCTCGGCGCCGTAGGTGGTCGCACCTTCACCGCCAGCGGTGTCGGGTGTCGACCCGCAGCCCGGTAGCACCGCGAGGGCCACCAGCGTGAGGGCGACGAACATCAGCGAGACCACGCGGGCCGGGAGCGATCGCATCGACGGCTCCACGAGCAAGACATGCGCCGTCTTGCGCGAATCCTTGCGCACATCGAATCGCGCCTCCGGCGGACAGCGACGGCGGAAGAGGCACAACGTGACTGCCGTCGCTTCGTTCCTTCGGGGATCACCTGCGACATGTGCCTCGCGACGCTTCGCGGATGCTTCGCGACCTCACTCGCGACGGCTCGCGCTACGGTGCGGTGAGACATCCCCGTGCAACCCCGTACGAAGATCACCGCTGGTGCTGCTGTCGTCCTCGCGGCGGGCCTCCTCGTCTATGCCCTCAGCTCGCGAAACCGTGACTCCACGGCGTCGAAGAGCGACGCGAGCAGCGACGTGCATGCGCGGCTCCCCGCCGATGACGGAGCTCCGCGTCCGGTCGTATCGGCCGAGCCGCTCGAGCCGTACGAGGTCTTCGCGGACGACGCGCAGCCGCGCGACGCGGGACCGAACGCGCTCATCGTCGCGCGTTGGGGAAGCGGCCGCGGCGAGCTCGGTCGCGATCGACCGCAGGAGGGCAATCCCGAAGGTCCGATGAGCCTCGTGCTCGCGGGTCGCGATCTGCTCGTCCTCGATCAGGTCAACGGCCGCCTCGCGCGCTACGACGCAAAGGGCCGCCTGCTGTCGACGAGTGACGCGCCGAACACCGCGCAGGACGTCGCGGTCGGCAAGGACGGCACGGTCGCGATGGTCGATCGGCTCGTCAACAAGAGCGTCACGCTCGTCGATTCCAGCGGCCGGAAGATCGGCGAGCTGCCGCTCTCGCGCGTGCCCGAATCGGGCCTCGTCACCGCCGTGGTCATCGACGGCAAGGACGTCTACGTCGAGCAGGAGCACGGCGCGCTCGTCCCCATCGGCACCACCGACGGCAAGCCGGCGGCCGATGATGCGCCTACGCTGTCCGGTCGACCGAGCAAGGACGGTACGCTCCTCCTCACCGCGGGGCTGTCGTCGGGGCCGCAAGGCCGCGCGTACCTCAACGCGTTCGATCGCAAGGCGCAGGCGCTCCGCTTCGCGCGCACCATCCTCTTCCCGCGTCCGTCGCACGCGATCGTGCTCCTCGACAGCGACGCGAAGGGGATCATCTATCTCGGCGTCGCCGCCGGCGAGCCCGGCGATGCGCACATCGCGTGTCTCGATCCCGGTGACGGGCACGTCCTCGGCCGTGTGGCGCTGCCGCTCAGCCACACGCCCGAGGAAGCGTTCCGTGACTTCACGGTCGGCGAAGACGGGACCATCGCGTTCGCGGTGCGCACCGAGGACGGCGTCCAGTACCGCACGGCGACGTGCCCTTGAGCGACGAGCTGGCGAGCTAACGACGACGCGCGAGCGCCCACGTCGCGATGCGCGCGAGGCGACGTGCGGCGCGAACGCGCTTGCTGAGCGACCCTCGGGAGCTCGTGTCGTGTGAGTCAGACGACCTCGTGCGCGCGTCGATCATCTCCGAGCCGTGCGCGAACGCATCGAGCCACGCCTCGGCGGGCTCGCGATGGAGCACGCCGCCGAGATCGAAGAGCGAGAGGTCGGCGCAGCCTCCGGCGCGTGCGAGCGCCACGTCCTCCGCGAGCTCCCACGGTGACCGATAGACCGGCTCGTCGAGGAGCGCGCCGGTGCCCACGCATCCGAGCGACATGCCCGCGCTCGCTCCCCACCGCGACGCGACGCGCGCGCTCGCCGCCGCGAGCAATGCCGTGGCATCACGACGTCGCACGGCGCCACGTGACCAGCCCTCGAGGATCGACGTGTACATCATGACGCTCACGCGACCGGTGGCGAGCGCGTCGACCGGGGTGCCGAGCAGCGACTGCCATCCGCGCGTCCCCGGCGGGTCGAGCGCCACGAGGGGCCACACGGCGCTCGCCGTCGCAATGCCACGCGCATGCAGCTCGGCGACCGCCGAGGTGAGCTCCGTCGACGCCGCGTCCATCACCGCTGCGCTCGTCGTGCGAGGGCGCAACGCAGCGAGCGTCCCGTTGCCCGCGTCCGATCCGCCGCCCGCCGCGAGCGCCCGCGCATGAACGAACGGAGGCTCGAGATCGAGCAGGACCTCGCGCGGCGGGAGGCCCGCAGCGACGAGGGCGTCGGCGGTGGCGCGCAGGAACGACACGAACGACGTCGCGTTGTGCGCGCTCGCCCAGCGCCCCTCGTCGTCCGAGAGCATCGGCCAGATCGACACCGGAACGCCTCCGTCGCGCAGCACCTGCGCTACGCCGGGGAGCTCTTCGAGCTGCCAGGGCCGCACGGCGAGCACGAGCTCGAGGTCGTGCCGGCGGAGCAGCGCGACGGTCCGCGGGCGCGTCACCTCCTCGAACGGAAGCGTCTCGCAGTAGATGCGGAGCTTGGCGGCAGGGTCTGCGCCGCGGTTCGTCGTCATGATGCCATCGGAGCTTACCGGGGCGCGGCCCGAGAGGCCGAGATACACTGCCCGCTGATGAAGATCCTCTATGGCGTGGTGGGCGAGGGCATGGGCCACGCGATGCGGTCGCGCGTCATCCTCGAGCACCTCGTCGCGCAGAATCACGACGTCGAGATCATCGCGTCGGGACGCGCCGTCGACTTCCTTGCCAAGCGCTTCGAGGGCGTGAACAAGATCCACGGCCTCCACATGATCTACGAGGAGAACCGCGTTCGGCCCGCGAAGACGCTCTGGTCCAACGTGGTGACCGGCGCTGTGGGCGTGCCGAAGAACATCGCCGCGTATTTCGAGCTCATCACGAGCTTCCGCCCCGAGGCGGTCATCAGCGACTTCGAGTCGTGGACCTATCTCTACGCGAAGACGCACCGCCTCCCGATCCTGTCCGTCGACAACATGCAGATCATCAACCGCACGACGTTGCCGGAGGCCATCGTCGCGGGGCACCAGACCGAGTTCCAGCTCACGAAGACGTTCATCAAGAGCAAGCTGCCGTGGTGCAACAACTACTTCATCACGACGTTCTTCCGGCCCGAGGTCCGCAAGGAGCGCACGCGCCTGTTCCCGCCGATCCTGCGCCCGGAGATCCTGAGCACGAAGCGACGCAGCGGTGAGCACCTGCTCGTCTACACCACCGGCGAGGGCAACGAGGGCTTCGCCGATGCGCTCGCGAAGACCGGCCTCGAGTGCCGCATCTACGGCATGCGTCGCGGCATCACCGAGGAGCAGGTCGACGGCAATCTCCGCTTCCAGCCCTTCAGCGAGGACAAGTTCATCGACGACCTCGCGTCGTGCAAGGCGGTCATCGCGGGCGGCGGCTTCACACTGATGGGCGAGGCGGTGTATCTCCACAAACCGATGCTCGCCGTGCCGCTCGCGCGTCAGTTCGAGCAGGTGCTGAACGCTCGCTATCTCCAGCACGAGGGCTTCGGCCGCCACGCCGACGCGCTCGACGCGAAGACGGTCCTCGACTTCGTCGCCGCCGTCCCCGAGTGCGAGGCGAAGCTTGCACACTACACGCAGAGCGGGAACGACGACATCCAGCGCGCCATCGACGAGTGGCTGGACAAGGCGGCGGCCGGAGTGATCTGACGGCATGGAGTTCGTCCCCGGTATCGACGCGACCGATCGGCTTGCCGGCCCCGCTGCGCTGTACTTCGTGGTCCATCCGAAGGGCCTCGTCGTGCAACGCTCGGAGAGCGGTCAGCCGCGGATGCTCGACGCGCCGGCGATGGCGAACGTGACGGCGCTGGATGCGGCGCATCATTTCCTCGGCCGGCTCGACGGGAACGACGTGTACGCCGTGGCTGCGGCCGGCGGCGACGCACCGATCGCAGAGCCGTTCGAGCTGGTCGGACTGCGCGCGCTCCACGGCGCGGTGGACGAGATCGTCTTCGGCGTCGCAGCGCGCGCCGTCCAGATCGTCGAGTGGGCCACGACGCATCGCTTCTGCGGGCGCTGCGCGACGCCGACGGAACGAACGCCGGGTGAGCGCGCGATGCGCTGTCCGGCCTGCGGTCTCTCCGCGTATCCGCGGATCGCGCCGGCCATCATCGTGCTCGTTCGCAAGGGTGACCTCGCGCTCTTGGCGCACGGCGCTCGCTTTCCCGCGCCGTTCTACAGCACGCTCGCAGGCTTCGTGGAGCCCGGTGAGTCGCTCGAGGAGACGCTGGTGCGCGAGGTCAAGGAGGAGGTCGGCATCGAGGTCGACGACATCCGTTACTTCGGCAGCCAGAGCTGGCCGTTTCCCCACTCGTTGATGCTCGGCTTCTTCGCCTCGTGGAAGAGCGGCGAGATCGTCTGCGAGCCCTCCGAGATCCTGGACGCGAAGTGGTTCAACGCCGGGGCGCTGCCTATGATCCCCCCGCCGATGAGCATCTCGCGAAAGCTGATCGACGCTTGGCTCGCCGACGTCGGAGCCCCCGAGGCACCGGCGATCAAGCCGTGATGCGAAGCGGGCGACGCCTTCGTATTCGGTCAGCCGCGGCGGCGGGCGTCGTTGCGCTCGTTGCGGCTGCGACGATCCGCTCGGTGCACGCCGACGATCTCGTTCCGGTGCAGCTCGAGCTCGAAGGACCAACAGGCTGTCCCGACGGCGCAGCGTTCACCCGTGAGGTCCTCGCGCGGGCTCCGCGAGCGCGCATCGCTGCGCCTGCCGAGCGTGCGCGCGCTCTGCTCGCGCGCGTGAAGCCCGGTGGACCGCACGGGTACGACGGCGTGCTCGTCGTGCGCGACAACGGCGGTGCCGCGACCGAGCGAGCCGTGCACGCACCGAGCTGCGACGAGCTCGTGACGGCGCTCGCGGTGATCGCCGCCGTCGTGATCGATCCGATGACGGCGAAGACGGGCGCCATCGATGCGAGCGCGCCTCCTGCGGACGCGGGGGCCGACGTATCCGAGGTTCTCGCGACCGACGCGGCTCCTCCGACCACGGCCACGACCCCCGACGCGTCTACGGAGTGGCCGACCGAGCCGCCGCCAAACGCCGAGCCGCGCGATGCCTGGGAGATGTCGGTGGGCGGGGGAGGCGGAGCCGTCGGCGGCTCGGCGCCGACGCTCATGTTCAGCGTGCCCGTATTCTTCGAGGTGTTTCGCAACGCCGACGGGATCGTGGCGCCTGCGATTCGCCTCCGTTTCGAACGCACCGCGACGGCGCCCAGCGAGATCGGCGCCTTTGCCCGAACCGGCGGCGCGCTCGATGTCTGCCCGATCGCCTTTCGCGCACGGTCGCTGCGCGCGCAGCCCTGCGGCCGTCTCGAGCTCGCTGCGCTCTTCGCCTCGGGACGCGAGGTCGACCCCATCCGTTCCGACCTGCGACCATGGTTCGCGTTGGGTCCGGTGGCACGCGTGCGGCTCGAGCTGGCAACACCGCTTTTCCTCGAGCTCGAGGGCGCCCTGCTGCTGGCGATCGTGCGGGACCGCTTCTTCGTCGAGCCCGGAACGCTCGTCTATCGCGCGCCCCTGGTCGGCGCTACGACGGCATTCGCGGTCGGGCTGGTTTTTTGATGATCAACGAACCTCGCAGCGGACATTCCGATTCGGGCGGAATGGTTTCCATGGTCTCAGCAGGCGGGCCGCTCGGCGTGCTCGAGTCATCGGGTCCACCCGCTGCAGAAGCGCGCGCGCCCGCGACCAGCGCCAAGACTGCGAGCTCCGGTACGCCGGCATTGTCCAAGCAAGACGCCGAACGATTCCGGACCATGGTCGACACCAACTTCGATTTCATCTGGCGCTCGCTGCGAGGCCTCGGCGTTCCGGCATCGTCGATCGACGACGCCGCGCAGCAGGTCTTCTGGACGGCATCGCAGAAGATCTCGACCATCGCGGTCGGCAGCGAACGATCGTTTCTTTTTGCAACGGCGCGCGGCATCGCATCGAACGCGCGTCGCTCGCAGCTTCGCAATCGTGAGCTCCTCGACGAGGAGGCGATCGCGAGCCACGTCGATCGTGCGCCGGATCCCGAGCAGATCGCAGCCACGCGTCAGGCGCGACAGCTGCTCGATCGGATCCTCGACGGTCTCTCCGAGGAGCTGCGCGCTGTCTTCCTCCTCTACGAGCTCGAGGGCCAGACGATGGCCGAGATCGCATCGATCCTCGGGACGCCGATGGGCACTGTCGCTTCGCGCCTCCGCCGCGCACGCGAGGAATTCCAGAGCGCGGCGCGCCGCTACCAGGCGGCGGGAGGGAGCCGGACATGAGCGATCCGCGTCGCATCCTCGATGGTCCGTCGGCCACGCCGTTCGAGCGCGATCTCCTCGAGTCGTGGTCGGCCGAGCAGCCGTCCACGGCCGCTCGCGCACGCGCGCTCGCCATCGCGGGCGCCGCCGCGGGAACGCTCGCCGCGGCGACGGCGGCGACGGCGGCGGCATCGAGCACCGGCGTCGGAGCCGCCGCGGGCGCGGCCGCGCCGAGCGCCACCGGCATCAGCATCGCGATGCTGACGAAGTGGGGCGTCCTCTTCGCGTTCGTCGTCGCATCGGCGGTGGCGGGCATGGTCGTCCTCGGGAGGGCGCATACGGATGAGGCTCCGCCGACCGCCGTGGCTACGCCGGCCATGGCCGCTGCGCCCATCACGGCAGCGCCCGCGACGGTCGAGCCGAAGGCCGTTTCGCCCGCGGATCTCCCGGCAGCCGCACCGACGATTCCGACGCCGGCGAGCACGGCGATGGCCGCCGCCACCGGTGCCGCTACCGCTGCCGCCGCTTCCACCGCCGCGAGCGTGTCGTTCGCCGAGGAGATCGCTGCCTTCGATCGCGCGCGTTCCGCGCTCGACGCCGGCGAGTCCGATCGCGCGCTCGCTCTGGTGGACGCCTACGAGAAGCGGTTCCCCGCGGGCACGTTCGTCCAGGAGGCCGAGGTCTTGCGCGTCCAGGCGCTCGCGCGCAAGGGCGACGACGCGGGCGCGCGCCGGGTCGGGCAGCGGTTCCTCGCTGCGCACCCGACCAGCCCGCATGCCGCGCGCATCCGCGCTATCCTCGACTCATCGGCCCCTTGACGTCTCCACGGACGGTGCGTTCGAGCGCTCGGAGCGCCGGCGCGCGCGTCCTCCTCCTCGTGTCTGCGTCGATCGCGGGCTCGGCCGCCGTGCTCTCCGTCTTTGCCGCCGCCGCGTGCGGCACCGACGTGAACCTGGGTGGCGGAGACGATGCTGCGCCGGCCGTCGCCGACGTCAAGTTCGAAGAGGTCGTCGACGTCTGCGAGCCGTGCTCGAGCTCACAGACATGTACGACGGCCGCCAGTTGCGTGCAGATTGCAGGTAATCTCAGGTTCTGCGCCACGTCCTGCCCGGTCGGCAACGAGTGCGAGCCGGACGAGATCTGTCAGTCCATGGCGACGGGAGCCGGTGACCCCCCGGCGCTCGCGTGTGCGCCGCTGGCCGGTGCTTGCACGCCGGCGGCGCCGCCGAAGAGCGACAGCGCGACGCTCGAGCATTGCGGGAACCTCGAAGGTCCCACCGTCGTCGCCTCCTGCAAGTCCTGCGATCACGACGACAACGACTGCCAGAAGAACGGCTGCTACGGCGGATGGTGGTGCAACACCACGTCCGCCAAGTGCCAGAGGCCTCCGGCGACCTGTCCGTGAACGGTCCTGGCCGATTTTCCGATCAGAGCTAAGCTGCGCGGACATATCGGGGGGGGCGGACTTTCCTCGAATCCTTTGCTATTTCCGGAGATTGCCATGCTGCAGCCCGTGCTCGCCGCCACGCTCGTCTTAACGTGCGCGCTGGGCGTCGTTGCCTGCTCGGGCAACGCTCGTAGCACCGGCTTCGAAGACGACGGCGGCGCCCCGGGCGAGGGCGGGATCGCGCCGGTCGGCTCGAGCGGCGGCCTCGGCGGCGACGCCGGGAGCATCGACGGCACGGCGCCGAGCGGCGCGGCCTACCTCTACGCGCACACCGACACGACGCTCTTCCAGCTCGACCCGCAGAACATCGGCGGCGCGTCGACGACGATCGGTGACTTCGATTGCGTCGGCAAGAACGGCCCCGCCAAGACGATGACCGACATCGCCGTCACCAAGGACGGCAAGCTGTACGGCGTCAGCGAGGGCGCGGCGTTCCCGCTCACCATCCAGGGCAGCACGGTGCACTGCGAGACGACGTGGCAGCTTCCGCAGACGAAGTTCTACGGGCTCACCGTCGCGCCGGAGAACACGCTCGGCCCGCAAGAGGTGCTCATCGCCGCCGACGGTCAGGGCGGCCTCTACCAGATCGACGCAACGAGCGGCGTCCCGACGCAGGTCGGCACGCTCGGCACCGACCCGAAGACGAAGCTGCCGTGGGCGCTCTCGGGCGACGTCGTCTTCCTCGCGAACGGCGGGAACCCGATCGGCTTCGCGACCGTTCGCACATGCCCGTCGAACAAGCCGTGCGCGACCGTCGACACGTTGATCGAGGTCGACGTGAAGGCGATCAAGGCCGGCACGCAGAGCGTGCTGAAGAGCGTGCGCGGCGAGACCTCGAAGGGCTCGTGGTGCACGAACAGCGCTTCGCCGCAGACCTTCGGCAGCATGTTCGGCATCGTGGCTTACAAGGACGTCGTCTACGGCTTCTCTCGCGCGGGCGACATCGTCGAGATCCACAACGCCGACGGCTCGGCGTGCCTGGTCTCGTCGGATACGTCACGCAAATATGCCGGCGCGGGAATCACCACGATTGCGCCCGTGATTGCACCCGTCAACTGAACGAGGATTTCGTATTTCGATGAAGCGAACGTCGAAGTGGTTATTTGCGCTCACCGCAGCTGCGCTGTTGGCGCTCGGCATTGCTCCGAGCGGCTGTGACGGAAGCACGCTTGCGACGCCGGCGACGACCGGCCCCGTCACCAATCCTGACGGCACCACGGACACCGACGCGGGCGACTCCGACGGCGGCGTAGCGACCGACGACGCGAGCGCTTCCGACGGCTCTCCGCCCACGTTCGACGACGGAACGCCCACGCGCGTCGCTTGCTCCTCGACGCTCGGGATGGGTCTCTCGCCCGATCACGGTCGTCTCGACGGAACGCTCGTCTCGATCGTGCCGGAAAAAGGGGCGCACTGTCCCTCCGATCCCGATCACCTGCATCTGCAGATCCTCATGAACGGCGCCAACTACGACATCGCCGTGAACCTCGATGGGTTCGAAGGTGAGATCGACGCTCCGCTGCCGGGTATTCCCTTCGCGGAGGGATGGCATCCGATGGACCTCGATTACGCGCAGGACCTCGGCCTCCATTCCACCGATTTGACGGTGACGACGCCGGCGACGATCCGCGCGCACGTCACCGCGCAGCTCACGAATGCCAATCACATATCGGTCTTCGGAACGGGATATCCCGGCTCCGACGGCGCGCATTTGATTCATCGAAAAGCGGGTTCGCGCGACGGCGCGCTCGTCATCAATCCGCTTGGTGCGAAGGCGCACGTCATCGCATTCCGATTCGCCACCGACACGTTCTGAGAGACGAGAAGAGCCGTATGTCCGTCCGCACCTTCGCATCCTTCGTGCTCTGCAGCCTCGCCACCGCCGTCGTGGCCTGCGGCTCGAGCGGAGGCGGGAGCGGCGCCGCTCCCGTAGGCCCCGGCACGACCGACCCCGACGCAGGCGGCACGATCGATCCCGACGGCGGCGGCGGCGGACCGACCGGAACACCCGGCTCGTGCTCGGTGACCAAGAAAGGCACCGCGGGCCTCCTCCTCAAAGGACGCGTCCTCGCGCCTTCGGGTCCGATCGACGGTGAGGTGCTCGTCGCCGCCGCAGGAAGCATCACGTGCGCCGACGTGAGCTGCGCGAGCGGCGCCGGCTACGCCGACGCGACGGTGGTGACGTGCGCCGATTCGGTGATCGCGCCCGGTCTCGTCAACGGGCACGATCACACCGAGTACAACGCGCATCCTCCGCTCACGCACGGGCAGACGCGCTGGCAACATCGCAACGGCTGGCGCACGGGCGCGGGCGGCGAGATGGCTCTCCCGAAGTACTCGAACACGAGCGACGTGAAGCTGATCGCCGCCGCGGAGCTCCGCTTCCTCGTTGGCGGTGCCACCAGCGTCAACGGTTCGGGCGGCGTGGCCGGCCTCCTCCGCAACGTGGCGGCCTTTCCCGACAAGACCCAGACCGAAGGCCTGAAGAGCCCGTCGGTGTTCTTCGACACCTTCCCTCTCGGCGACAGCAACGGCACCGAGCTCGCGACGGGCTGCGGATATCCGAGCATCCGTAGCGCGAACACCGCATTCAAGGCCGGCGCCGCGTACTCGCCGCACATCTCCGAAGGCGTGAACGCCGCCGCCGAGAACGAGTTCGTCTGCCT
>JAXDMI010000478.1:0-6395 GCA_034666145.1 Myxococcales bacterium
GTCGCGCACGCGCACGACTATCACGACTACTCCACGGGCTTCCGGTGCTGCGCTCCCGCAGCCAATGCGACGCCCGCCACTTCGGCTTCACGAGGTCCATGATGAAGTACTCCTCCGCAACCTTCGCCCTCGTCACCTCCTCCGCCGCGCTCGCCGGCGTCGTGCTCGTCGCAACACCGGGTTGCACCGAGACCACGATCGTGCAGGCCGCCCCGACCGCTGCCGCCGACGCATCGGACCCGGACGCCGGTAACGAAGATGCCGCGCCGGTCGAGCGTCCGACCACGCGCGTCGCGGGCAAGAGCGCCGCGCTCTTCGGCAGCAAGGCCGCGAGCTATGCGGACGTCGACGACGAGACCGGCGTCGTGGTGCGCGTCGGCTACACCGTGCCGGTGAAGGCCTTCGCCGATGCGCCGGCCAACGCGCCGTTCCGGGACGACCTCGTCCTCGAGATGCCGAAGGCGGCTCAGGATCAGACCATCCTCCATCACGTTCGCGTCAACTGGCTCACCGCAGGCCACGGTCCCGATCCGTACGGTGAGCCGCACTTCGACATGCACTTCCAGCGTGGCACCCTCGCCGAGGTCGACGCCATCGACTGCAAGGCCGACATGCGGATGCCTCCGCCGAGCGCATTGCCCGCCGGTTACGGCGCGCCCGAGCTCTGCGTCAACGCGATGGGCATGCACTCGTGGCCGAAGGCCGACAAGGGCACCGCGTGGACCGGCTCGATCATCATGGGCTTCTGGGCCACGAAGGTGAGCTTCATCGAGCCGATGATCAGCAAGGCCAAGCTCCTCGCGAAGGAGACGTTCGAGCTCACCATCGGCAAGCCGGCTTCGGCGGGCGGCGCGCACACGCTCTATCCGCGCCGCATGACGGCGAAGTACGACGCGGCCGCCGCCACGTACGCCTTCGAGCTCGATCAGCTCGAGCCCATCGACTGACGGACCCATGGCCTCGCGCATCGAAGACTACGCCCTCCTCGGCGACTGTCAGAGCGCGGCGCTCGTGTCGCTCTCGGGCTCCATCGACTGGCTCTGCTTCCCGCGGTTCGATTCCGACGCGTGCTTCGCAGCCCTGCTCGGCACCGAGGACAACGGCTTCTGGAGGATCGCGCCGATCGCGCCCGTGCGCAGCGTGCGACGCGCGTATCGCAACGGCTCGCTGACCGTCGAGACCGAGATGACCACCGACGAGGGCACCATCGTCCTCATCGACTTCATGGCCATCGGCGATCCCACGCCGGACATGGTCCGCATCGTCGTCGGTGTCACCGGCGAGGTTCGCATGCGCATGGAGCTCGTGCTGCGCCCCGGCTATGGCGCGAGCGTTCCGTGGGTGCGCGCCGTCCCGAACGGCATCGAGGCCATCGCCGGTCCGGATCGCTTCCGGCTCACGTCCACGCCCGCGGCGCCCGTCCACGGCGAAGGGCTGATGACCGTCTCGGAGTTCACGGTGCGCGCCGGCGAGCGCGTACCGTTCATCTTCGACTGGTCGGCCTCCAACCTCCCGCACGTCCCCTGCGTCGCTGCCGAAGAAGCGCTGAGTCAGTGCGACGCGTTCTGGGCGGAGTGGTCCGGGCGCGCGACGCTCGACGGTCCGTACGCCGCAGTCATCATGCGCTCGCTCATCACGCTGAAGGCGCTCACCTACGCGCCGACGGGCGGCATGGTCGCGGCGCCGACGACGTCACTCCCCGAGTGGGTCGGCAGCGTGCGCAACTGGGACTATCGCTTCTGCTGGGTCCGCGACGCGACGCTGACGCTCTTCGCGATGCTGAGCGCCGGCTTCACGGAAGAGGCACGATCCTGGCGCGACTGGCTCCTGCGCGCGGCCGCGGGAGCGCCGTCGCAGCTGCAGATCCTCTACGGCATCGCCGGCGAACGACGCCTCGTCGAGGTCGAGCTCGCGTGGCTCGACGGCTACGAAGGGAGTCGGCCGGTACGCATCGGCAACAAAGCCTCGGAGCAGGTGCAGCTCGACGTCTACGGCGAGCTCATGGACACGTTGCACCTCTGCGCCGAGTCGGGGCTCACCAACACCGACGCCGACTGGGCGTTCCAGCGCGCGCTGGTCACCCACCTCGAGACGGCGTGGACGAAGCCGGACTCGGGAATCTGGGAGGTTCGCGGACCGCAGCGTCACTTCGTCCACTCGAAGATGATGTGCTGGCTCGCCTTCGATCGCGCGGTCAAGTCGATCGAGAAATGGGGCCTCGAAGGCCCGCTCGATCGCTGGCGCGCGGTGCGCGGGGCGATCCACGAGGACATCTGCACGAAAGGCTTCGACGCCTCGCTCGGCAGCTTCGTGCAGTACTACGGCGGGGCCGTGCTCGACGCGAGCTTGCTCATGATGGTGATGGTCGGCTTTCTCCCGCTGGACGACCCGCGCATCATCGGAACCGTCGCCGCGATCGAGCGCGGCCTGATGCACGAAGGGTTCGTGCAGCGCTACGTGCCGAAGCCCAAGGTCGACGGTCTGCCCGAGGGAGAAGGCGTGTTCCTCGCTTGCTCCTTCTGGCTCGCGGACGCCCTGGTGCTCCTCGGCCGCGTCGACGACGCACGCGATCTCTTCGAGCGCCTGATCGGTCTGACCAACGATCTCGGTCTGCTCTCCGAGGAGTACGATCCGGTCGCCAAACGAATGCTCGGGAACTTTCCGCAGGCGCTCTCCCACGTCGCGCTCGTCAATACTGCGCTCAACCTGTCACGCGCCGAGGGGCCGGCGCAACGACGACGGAACATGTGAACGATGGCGTCGAAGAAGGAGGTCTTCCAGATCGCCGGGCGCGAGCTCACGGTCACGAACCCGCAAAAGGTCTATTTTCCCCAGGCCGGCTACACGAAGCTCGACCTCGTCCTCTATTACATGAGCGTCGCCGACGGCGCGCTGCGCGGCGTCTCCGGACGACCGATGGCGCTCAAGCGCTTCGTCGACGGCATCGACGAGCCGCCGTTCTTCCAGAAGCGCGCGCCGACATCGCGGCCCGAGTGGATCGAGACGGTCACGCTCTCCTTCCCTTCCGGTCGCACCGCCGACGAGATCGTGGTGCGCGACGCTGCGCAGCTCGCGTGGATCGTCAACCTCGGGTGCGTCGATCTCAATCCGCATCCGCTGCGTGCCGAGGACCTCGCGCATCCCGATGAGCTGCGGATCGATCTCGACCCGCAGCCGGGGATCGGCTGGAGCCAGATCCGCGACGTGGCGATGGTGACCCGCGAGGTCCTCGAAGAGGTCGGCCTCGTGGGATGGCCGAAGACGAGCGGCTCGCGCGGCATCCATGTGTACGCGCGCATCGCGAAGGAGTGGGGCTTCGACGAGGTGCGCCGCGCAGCGCTGGCCGTTGCGCGCGAGGTCGAGGCGCGGGCGCCGAAGATCGCGACGAGCAAGTGGTGGAAGGAAGAGCGCCACGGCGTCTTCCTCGACTACAACCAGAACGCGAAGGACCGCACCGTCGCGAGCGCCTACTCGGTGCGGCCGACGCCCGACGCGCGTGTCTCGATGCCGGTCTCGTGGGACGACCTCGCCGTGTGCGATCCCGCGGACTTCACGCTGAAGACGGTGCCGGTGCTGTTCGCGAAGAACGGCGACGCGCACGCGAAGATCGACGAGGACCCGGGCTCGCTCGCGACGCTGCTCGATATCTCGGCGCGTCACGAGCGCGAAGGTCAAGGCGATGCGCCGTGGCCTCCGCACTACGCAAAGAGCGCGAACGAGCCGCCGCGTGTCGCTCCTTCACGCGCGAAGGACGCACCAGGGAAGGCCGAAGCGAAGGCGTCGAGCGCGTCGCGCTCGAAGCTGCCGCGTCCGAAGGCGCCGCTGGTCATCGTGGCGAAGGCGGCGCTGAAGAAGGACGCGCTCGAGGGACTGGAACGCTGGAAGGCGCGCCATCCCGAGGCGGCGGCGCATCTCATCCCGGACGACGTGCTCGTCGACGCGATGCGTGGTCGCTTCACGGCGTGGTACCGAATCCGGGTCAACCTCCGCCACGTCCCCGACGCCCAACGCCCACCGCCCGAGGCCCCCGACCCCGACTACGAACCCACGTGGTCGGGCCACTGACGCGGTCTCTCGTCTTCTCGTCTTCTCGTCAGGGGGGCAGAACCGCGTGGAGCGGCGTCGTTGCGAGATCGAACGATAGCGTGGCGTTCGCCAGGTCGGCGTGATGCACGATTGTGCCGATCGGCATTGCGTTGCGGGTGACGGAGCGGGGGAAGCGGTGTTGGCGGCTTGCCGCCGGGGCGTCGATGGTCAGCGTGCCGCCGCGCACGGCGAGCGTGGCATGCGGGAAGAGCGGGCTGCCCAGGACATAGCGATCGGTGCCCGCGATCGGGTAGAAGCCCAGCGACGCGAACAGGTAGAACGCGCTCATCGTGCCGCTGTCGTCGTTGCCCGGCAGGCCGTCGGGGCCGTCACCGTAGTGCGTGATGGTCGTCCAGCGCGTCCAGCGCGCGGTGCGCTCGTGATCGCCAACCGCCGAGAAGATCCAGCCCGAGAACAGCACCGGCTCGTTCGACGCCCAGTAATACGGGTTCGGCAGGAACGACGGTGAAGGCGTCCCGCAGGCCGCGCGCGTGAAGAGCTGCTCGGCGCGCGCGATGAGCATGTCCTTCCCCATCCGCGCCGCGAGGCCGTCGGCATCGTGCGGCACCATGAAGTTGTAGTGCCACGGCGTTCCCTCGGCGAAGTCGGTGCTCATCGCGGCCGGGTTCTGCACCTCCGACGTGCCGTCGCGACGCCGCGCCGCGAAGAGGTACGTGCTCTCGTCGTAGACCTTCTGCCACGCCTTGCCGCGCGCGTGGAACGTGTCGGCGTCGGCGGTCTCACCGAGCGCCGCAGCGAGCTCGCCGAGCGCGTGATCCGCGCTCGCGTACTCGAGCGTGTTACCCGCGCTGTCATCGCCGCTGTCCTTCGAGATGTAGCCGATCGACAGGTAGTCATCCATGCCGTCGCGACCGCCCTTGCCCGGCGCCTTCGGCGACGTCGCCTGGTGCTTGGCGATCGCGTAAGCGCCGGGCGCGTCCCAGTCGCGAATGCCCTTCACGTACGTGTCCGCGAGCATGATGGTGCCGCCGTCGCCGACCATACCGCCGGACTCGCCGGTGCCGAGCGGCCAGCGCGGAACGTATCCGCCGTCCTTTGCCATCGCGGTGAGGCTCGCGGCGAGCTCACGCGCGTCGTCGGGATAGAGCAACGTGAGCAGCGGATGCAGCGTGCGATACGTGTCCCAGAGCGAGAAGTCGGTGAAGTAGCGGAAGCCGTCGGCGTGGTGCACGGCGGCGTCGATGCCGCGATACGTCCCGTCGACGTCCGACGCGAGCGTGGGCATCAGCGACGTGTGGTAGAGCGCCGTGTAGGCGATGCGGCGATCGCGATCGCTTCGCGCGTCGATGTGCAACGCGGCGAGCCGCGTCGCCCAGGTCGATTCGACCGCGGTCCGCGCCTTGTCGAAGGTCGTCGTCTCGGCGGCGAGGTTCGCGCGCGCGTGCTCGACGTCCACGAACGACAGCCCGACCGCCACCTCGACGTTCGCGCTCGAGCCGTCGAAGTGGAGATACGCCCCGGCATCCTTGCCCTTCGCCGTCAGCGCGTCGCTCATGACGCCGCCCGCGTACGTTCCCTGCGACGTGAACGCGCGATCGAATCGCGCCGCAAAGAACAGACGCACGCCGCCGTAGCGCGACGAGTAGCTGCCGTTGACGTGCGAGTCGCCGCTGACCTCGTGGGTCACGGGATCGACGGTGATGTCGCCGTCGAGCACGTCGTTGGCGTCGGAGAGGACGTGACCGACGTCGACCAGCACCGTCTCGTCGGCGCCGGCCGGGAACGCGTAGCGCATGATGCCGGCGCGCGGCGTCGCCGTGAGCTCGACGCGAACGCCGGTGTCCGCGAGGGTGACCGCGTAGTAGCCGGGCTTCGCGGTCTCGGTGTCGTGCGAGAAGTGCGAGCCGTGCGAGCGCGGGCGCGCTTTCGCGGCCGTCATTCCCACCGTGGGCATCAGCGCGATGCCGCCGTAGTCGGCGATGCCTGCACCATGCAAGCGCGCCAGGCTGAAGCCTTCGATGGTGTCGTCCTCGTAGGCGTAGCCGGAGCAGTGCGAGAACGACTCCGACTTGCCGCCCTTGCTCGTGTCCGGTCCGGGCTTCGCCATGCCGAACGGCGTCTGCGGTCCGGGATACGTGGTGCCCACCGCGAAGCCGAGGCCGCCGGTACCGATGCGCGGATCGACCCATTGCGTGAGCGGCTCGGCGGAGGGCGTCGCCGGCGTCACGTCATCGGCGACGTTGTCGACGGGATCGCAGAAGACGTCGTCGCCGTCGACGTGGACGGTCCCCGCACCGGGTGCCGGCGCAGGCCCGTTGCCACCGTCGCTCGACGTGCAGCCGGGCAGC
>JAXDMI010000479.1:0-8426 GCA_034666145.1 Myxococcales bacterium
CTTCCGGATGTCGCCGAGCCGTGACGTGTCACCGGGCTTGCCGCAGACGCCCTCGGGGTCGTAGGCGCGCACGGGGTTGTGACACACGTAGAAGGCGGGCTTGCCCTGATCGACGGCCTGCGCCTTCACCTTGTCGGTGAGCCAACCGCCGACCTGCACCATCTGCTTCTGCGCCGGCGACGCGTCGCTCTCGAAGAACTGCGCGTGGCAGCTCGCGCGATCGCCGTCGGCCGTGCGACGGCACTCGACCTCGCGCCGGTACGCGACGGAGACGTCGAGGAGCTGGCTCCACGATGCGCCCATCTGCTCGAGCGTCCCTTGCTCGACGACCTTGCCGTTGCCGTCGACTTTGTCCTGGAAGGCGTCGGGCGCCTCCTTGTTCAAGAAGTAGGCGATGGTGCGGAGCTCGCGATCGCGGACCGGGATGGTGCAGCGATGCTCGGTGACGTCGCACTGCGAGCCGGCGTGGCCGGAGTAACCGGTGACCGCGTTCTCGCACGCGTCGGCCGTGCCGTTCTTGTCGGCGTCGGTGTTGGCGTCGCACGTCGAGCCGGCCTGATGGCTCTTCTTCCAGATGTTGTGGATCGACTTGAAGCGATGCGTCGCCGAGTCCTGGAAGCCGTACTGTGGATCCCACGTCGTGCGCGCGGAGCCGAGCCAGGGATTGGCGCCGTCGCCTTGGCCGCCGGTGTTGCCGACGACGTCCTTCCACGCGTAGTCGTCCTCGAACTTCTCGAAGTCCTCGTCGGGCTGCACCTTCGCGAAGCTGGTGCGGACCGTGGCCTCCTGCGGGTTGCAGTCGAACGACGAAGCGCCCGTGAAATAGCTGACGAGCTGGCACTTCTTGATCGCGCCCCAGGAGAAATTCACCTCCTCGGGATCGACGGTGAACTTGTTGGTGACGTCGAGGTAGCCGCTGTCGGTCTCGAGG
Organism: Myxococcales bacterium; assembly: GCA_034666145.1. Lineage (GTDB taxonomy): Bacteria > Myxococcota_A > Polyangia > Polyangiales > Polyangiaceae > Labilithrix. The sequence continues at coordinate 932 of JAXDMI010000479.1, forward strand.
TGCGGCGCGTCCTCGGCGGTCGGATCGGTGACGTTGTACGCGACGGGCGTGACCTTTGCGCCGCCCGCGAAGCGCGTGCCGTCGTCGGTCGACGTGACCAGGTTCTGCGACCAGTCGACGCGCACGTATTCGCGCTCGTTCCAGGGGCGATCGCTGTCGTTCTCGACGACCACGTTGGTCTGCTCGCCGGTGGTGCTGTTGTAGTCGCGCCGGATGTCGAAGTGCTTGTCGATCTTGAATGCAGCGACAATCGTGCCGGTGGCCGCCGCCGACGCGTTCTTGTCGGTGGAATTGGCGATGTCGGCGGCGGTGGTGCCGCGATTGTCGGCACCCGGCGACTCCTGGTAGGAGCGCCGCGCGAGGACCATGCCCTCGGTGATCTCCCAGCGAATGCGATCGACGGCGGAGAACTCTCCGATCGTGTACGCGCTCTGGCTGACCGAGCTTCCCATGGTGAACGACTTCATCCGGAACTCGGGGTCGTCGTTGGGGCTCTTCAGGTCGGCCCCGAGGAAGAACGTCTTCGGCAGCGCGTTGGGCTGCACTCGGTTGATGGGATCACGCTCGGAGGCGCAGCCAGCCGCGAGGCAAGCCGAGGCTGCGAGCATCATGAGGCCCGATTGGGCCAACCACGTGCGCATGGCCGTATCCTTTCGATGGAGATGTCCGCGACACGCGTGAGACGCGTGGGCGAGGCTCGGACGCAGCGCCCGGTTTTCACCGAACAGCCACCGCGTGCCGGAGTCGATCAGGGCTTACGCAAACACCGGACCAACGAAACGCAACTCACGAAATGCCTATGAAATGGGCCTATCGGCACATGTCGGCCCGTCCGTGCGTAAGGGATGTAACTCCACCGCACCGTCAGAAATACAGATACGACGCGAGCTGCAGCTCCAACGCGCGTGGCTGTGCGGCACCTTCGAAGCCCATCGCGACGTGCGACGCGAGGCTCGTGCGGAGGACGGCGCGGATGTCGAACGTCGTCGCGAGGTCCTGCGCCGGCAGATAGGACATCGTGCCCGTCACGTACGCGACGGTGCTCGCGGGCAGTCGCACGCGCACGCCGCCGAAGGGACCGACCCCGGGGCGTGCCACGCTGCCGCCGACGCCGTCGAGCTGTCCGGAGATCGCCACGTACGCATCGGCCATCAAGAAGAGGAGGACGTGGTCGTTCTCGCTGCCCAGCGCGTACCCGAGCGAGACGTCGACGCCGTGCGCGAACGAGTCCGGGGCCGTGCGATCGTGGAGGCGCGTCCCGAAGGCGCGCGCACGCCACGAGAGCTTCTTCTCGAAGCGCCGGAGCGGATTGAGCGCCATGACGTCGGCGAAGATCAGCGTGTCGAGCGTGACCTTCCGCCGCCCGTAGTCGTAGCGACCACGCGTCTCGAGGAACTGGAGCTGGAGGAGCTCGGGCTCGCCGTCGGGCGGATCCGCGAGGTCATGCAGCGCGAGGCGATAGCCGAGCGTCGCGAAGCCGGTGTCGTTCTGAGGGGTCCGCGCCGAAGGCGTGGGTGATGGGAGACTCGTCATGCCCGTGCCGAGGACGACGCGCATCGAGCCGTGGCTCTTGTGGGGTTCCTTGTCGCGCGGCGCCTCGGTCATCGCCGGGACGATCGGCGCGGTGCCGAGCCGGTCGCGTCGCTCCACGAGACGCTCCCGCGCCTTCACGGCAGCGGAGTTCTTCCCGTCGGTCATCGACTTGGCGAACTGCGCATCGACGGCGAGCTTCGCCGTGTCGAGGACCAACGCGGCCTCCGCGGGCGGCATGTCGGCGGGCAGGGGAGCGTCCGCGTTCACGAGCAGCTCGGCCACCAGGTCGCGCTCGCGGCCATCGAGCCTCGCGAGCGATGCGCGGAAGAGGCTCCGCACCGACGGGCGATAGATCACGCTGTGGACGAGGCCGGGTGTGCCCTGCACTGCCTTCACGGTGTCGAGCGGCAGCACGTCGGCCTTCACGCTGGCGACGAGATCGAGCCGCGGCGACGCCGCGTCGAGCGCGGCGATGATCTGATAGCTGCAGTTCTCGGTCAGGTAGAGGTAGTCGATGCTGGTGTTGGCGAGCTCCCAGAGATGCATGACCAGCATCTCGAGCTCGACCGGCGTGAGCGCCAGCTCGTACTCCCAGAGATCGCGCGCCTCGTAGCCCGCGTAGTCGCGCAGCATCGCGTCGTAGGTGCGGAAGCGGAACGTGCCGGGAAAGAGGCCCGCGAGGCCCTTGAACGCATAGAGGAGCGGATTCGCGGTGTCGGTCGCGGCGGTGTAGTCGATGCCGTGATCGCGGAGATCGACGACGGCCTGGCTCGCGGTCGGGCCCTTCTTCGCGAGGCGCAGGAACGTGTGACCAAACGCGGACGCCGGGTTGTCGAGGAAGTTCGAGGCATAGACGAACGTCGCGGAGGCCACGTCCATCTCGGCGTCGTAGCGCTCGAGCGCGGGACACTTCGGCGGCTGCAAGAGGTCGCCGAGGAAGTGCAGCTGCGAATCGAGCCACATGCGCCGCGCGGGAAACTTGCAGAGTGCATGCTTGTCCTCCTGGCCCGGGAGCTGCGGGACGAAGAACGCAGCGATGGTGGCCTCGAGCTCCGCGGCCGGGTCCTTCTTGCCGTTCGCGGCGAGGAAGAAGTCGGCGCCGTCGACCTGGCTCCCGTAGCGCCCGAGGCTCTTCGACCTGTAGAGGAGGAGGCGGCGCCAGGCCGTCGACCGAGCCAGCTCGAGCTCGCGCGCTCGTGACACCGCGACCTGTGCTGCCTGCGGGTCGGCACGCGCGGTCGTCGCCGCGAAGAGGACGACGATGGCTGCGAAGAGCGCCGCGCAGAGACGCGTCAGCGGCTCTTGCCGTCGAAATGCGTGAGCTTCAGCCCCTCGAGATCGACGCCGTCGAGGCAGCGGACGTTGATGGCCACCATCTCTTTGCCGTCGGGCTTCTTGCCCGTCGCGTACGAAGTGATCCCGCATGTCTTGCAGAAGAGGTGGTCGATGACGTGCTTGTTGAAGTGGTAGACGCTCTGCTCGCCCTCGCCGGAGAGCACCTTCATCGCCGTCGGGTCGATGAACGTGAGGAGCGTGCCCTTCCTCGAGCACATCGAGCAGTTGCACGAGATGACCATGCCGAGATCCGTGGTGGCCTCGTAGCGAACCTTCCCGCAATGGCAGCCGCCCGTGTAGGTCTTCGCTTCGCCCATGCTCCGAGTGGAAACCGCTTGCGGCATCCGGTCAACGACGCTCTCCGCCGCACCCCATGACGCAGTGCCCGACCCAGGGTCATGCGCGTCAAAACGGAGGTCTGCGACTTTCTGTGCGCGCCGGCTCCCGTGGTAGGAGGCGCTCCTGATGCATCGATGCGCGACGGTCCAGTATCCGATCCTCTTCAACCCCGAAGACTGAGGTGTCCGCCGACGAAGCTCCGCCCCGCCGCACCATCATCCATGGAGAGGCGCTCGCCTGGCTGGCCGAGAGCGCCGCGGCCGAGGATGCGAGCGTCGTGACGTCGCTGCCCGACGTCTCGGAGCGATCCGACCTGGATTTTGCGGGCTGGAAGGCCTGGTTCATCCTCGCCGCTCGGCGCGTCATCGCGTGGACGCCCCCGCGGGGCGTCGCCATCTTCTTCCAGAGCGACATCCGCCACGAGGACACGCTCGTCGACAAGAGTCATCTCGTGATGCGCGCCGCAGAGGAGGAAGGAGCGTCGCTCCTCTGGCACAAGATCGTGTGCCGGCGGCCTCCCGGCACCATCTCGTTCGGCAGACCGAGCTGGTCACACATGCTCTGCGTCGCGCGTGTGCCTCGGCCGACGCCGAGGAAGCCGGGGCCTGACGTCCTCCCCGACGCGGGCTTCATGCCGTGGAGCCGCGCCATGGGCGTGCGCGCGTGCGAGGTCGCGTGCGCGTATCTGCGCGACGAAGTGGAGGCGCGCGTCGTCGTCGACCCGTTCTGCGGGCGAGGCACGGTGCTCGCGGTCGCCAACGCGATGGGGCTCGACGCGATCGGCGTCGAGCTCAGCGCGAAGCGATGCCGAGCGGCGCGGGCGCTGGTCGTGGACCTCGCTCGCGATCGCTGACGTCATGGCGCTCGCGCCGGTCCCTTCGGACCCGCATGACGAGATAGACGACGACGATGACGTTGAGGACGAGCGTCACGATCTTCGGAATGCTCTCGCGGTGGATGATCTCGTAGATCTCGAGCGGGATGAACGAGACGGTGATGACGATGGTGAAGTACTCCGCCCAGCGCTTCTTCATGAGTAGGCCGACGCCCTCGATGGCGAAGAGCGCGGCGTAGACGAAGCTGCCGAAGCCGATCGCCTCGAGCTCCTTCTGGCTCACGCCGGAGACCTTCTCGACGAGGCGATGCAGGTGGCGGCTGTCGTGATCGAAGCCGACCGTGTTGGCCAGGTGCATGAGCATCTGCGGCGGGTCGTGGTTCACGGCGGCGAGCGCCGCGACCCCGACGGTCACGAGCACGGTGACCTTGATCAGCTTGCCGATGCCGATGATGGTCAGCCCGAGGTCACTCTTGCGCTTCGAGCCGCCGGCGCCGTCATTTTGGCGACTCTTCCCGGTGTCGTCGTGGCGTTCTTGCTCGTCCATTCCCGATCATCCTCGCGCGGTTGCCTCACGCGAGGGTCGAAGCACGAAGCGTGCGCGGCGCCGATCAGCGGATCAGGAGCGGCGTCAGGGCGCGAGGATACGACCCGGCGCGCCGTTGATGCCCAACGACGTGTGACACGAGTTGCAATCGCCCGACGTGACGGAGCCGACCATCGCGTGCTGCGTAGCGCCGGAGACGACCTTGGCGCGGAACGGCGCGCGGAAGCCGGTGGCTTGTCCGCCGCCTCCGCCGCCCTTGCCTCCGCCGCCGTTGGGCTTCGGCGCCTCGAGGTAGAAATTGCCGGCGTCGTTCACGTTGAGCGTCGCGGTCAGGCCGTTCTTGTCGGTGATGACGACGGTGACAGGCGGCGGCGCGCCGCTGCCGTTGCAGTCGTCGATGTCGTGGATGCCGCCGCGATACACGGTGCCCGCGAACGTGAGGTTCGGGCCCTTGAGCTTCGAGTGACACGCGTTGCACGCTTCGCCGGGGTGCATGTTCGCGGAGCCCGTGTTGCCCATCGTCCACATCACGCCGCTCGTGCAGCTGGGGGCGGCATCGAGACCGGCCTCCGGGACGCTGACGCTGCCCGCGTCGGTGCCGCCGTCGGGCGGCGGATCCGTGCAGAGTCCACCCTTCTGGGTGCCGCCGGTGACCCAGTCGTCGAAGATCTGGATCTCGTCGGCGTTAGGCGGCTCGGCGGGAGCCGGCGGCATCTGTCCGTTCTTCATCCGGATGAGCGACTGCTCGGCGAGCGTCTTCGTCGGGTCGCCTACCGAGAGCTTCTTGAAGTCCGCGTAGTCGAGGAGACGCGGCGCGCCCGGCGTCGCGCCTTCGTGGCAAGAGATGCATCGGTTCTCGATCACCGCTTGCACGTCGCAGGGGAGACCGGTCACGAGGCCCGAGCCTGCGGGACCGGTCGGGGCCGGCTTGTTGTCGGGACCGAGGACGACGCCGTCACCCGCATCGACATCGCCGCTGAGATCGCTCAGATGCTCGATCCCACCCGTGCTGCACGCGAAGGCAGCCGCGAGCGCGCCACAGATGGCCGCGTAGGCGAGGCGGTGAAAACGCATCTCACTCATCATGTTCCGGGAACGCGCAGAGCGCACCGATTTCGTGATGGCGGTGGATGTCGGATGGCCGGCTCAGCGCGATGCCGTCGTCACGTTCGCCGTCGTCGCATTCGTCGTCATGACCGTGGTGGTCAGCGGCTCGGGCGCGGGCCACCGCGGAGGCGGAGGAGGACCGGCCACGAGGTTGCTCGCCATCACGAGACGGACGAGCGTCATCGACACGAGCGCAGAGGCCGGCCCGAGCGCGGCGAGGAAGAGCGCGCGCGGAAGGCGTCCGCGCTTCGCCGTCGGTCGGCCACGCTTTCGCATGGTCGGCCCACCGCGCATGTCGCGCGCGTTGGTGGCAGCGCCGACGCCCTTGATCGCAGCGAGTGCGGCGCGCAGCTGGCGCGGCGTCGCGAAGCGCATCTCACGCTCGCGCGCGAGGCAACGGCGGACGACGATGTCGAGCGCCTCGGGCACCTCGGGACGAAGGCCCCGCATCGAGGGAGGCACGCGACCGATGACCTGCAGCATCTCGGGCAGCGTCGCCGCGGTGAACGCGCGCGTTCCCGTGACGAGCTCGTAGAGCACGGCGCCGAGCGCCCACACGTCGGCGCGACCGTCGACGTCGCGTCGCGCGCCGAGCTGCTCGGGCGAGGCGTAGCCGGGCGAGCACGTCACGAGCGGATCGTCGGGATGCGAAGCGCGCGGCACGGAAGGCGCGAAATCGATGATCTTCAGGCAAGGATTCCGGCGATGGCGCACGACGAGGAGGTTCGCGGGCTTGATGTCGCCGTGGACGATCCCGATGGCGTGCGCTTCGGCGAGCCCTTCGCAGGCCTGCATCACGAGGTCGATGGCTTCGGCGAGGGGCAGTCGGCCCTCCGGTGCGTTGCGCAGGCGGGCCTCGAGGTCCTCGCCGTCGAGGCGCTCCATGACCACGAACGGCTCGCCGGAGGGGAGCCGGCCCGCATCCAGCGTGCGCACCACATGCGGGCTGTCGACGGTCGCGATGCTCTGCGCATGCGTGTAGATCGCATCCGCGGCAAGGTCGTGCTGGAGCCGCTGGTCGGTGATGACCTTCATCGCGAGCGGCTCGTTCGAGTCCGGGTGCGTCACCTCGAAGAGGACCGAGAGGCCGCCGCGGCCGAGCAGCGTGCCGATGCGATACCCGCAGACCACGGTGGGCTCCGGGGGCGACGGCTGCGGTCCCTGGTCGACCACCTCGAGGATCTCCACCGACGGCAGGACTCTGTCCTCGCTCTCGCTCTCGCTCTCGTACCAAGGGCGCGATGGCGCCTTCGGTGCGAAGATTCGACCCGGTCGTGCCGTGCCCAGGCAGGGCAAGGTCGACGAGACGAGAACGGGCATGAACGGTCTTCGAAGCACCGCTCATGCCCGCGTGGACATGCAGAAAAACGCCTCTTTCGGGGGGTGATCCGGATTGAGGGGGGCGCGCCCCGCTGGATCACCGAGGCTCTACTCCAGCCCTACTCCAGCCCGATGTCGACGCGACGATCGCGCTGCCAGCTGTCGTCGTCCTGGCCTTCCGCGTCGAGCTCGCCGCGCGAGGTCTTCGACATGCGGTTGGTCCCGACGCCGAGACGCGCGAGATAGATGTGAACGGCATCGGCGCGATGATCGCCGAGGACCATGTTGTACTCGGTCTCGCCGCGCGGATCGGCGCGGCCGACGAGCGCGAGCTTGCGGCCCTTCAGCGGCCCGGTGGTGACGCACTTGGCGACCTGCTCGAGGACGTCACGGTCCTGCGGCATCAGTGCGGCTTCGTCGTAATCGAACTTCGGCGCACGGTCGGCATTGCCGAACGTGACGTTGCACAGCTTCGCGAG
>JAXDMI010000480.1:0-6769 GCA_034666145.1 Myxococcales bacterium
CGGATCGACGAGTTGAAGAAGTACTTCAGCTCGAAGAGGCCCTGCGGCGTGTGCACGTACTTGTTCGTGGTGACGCGCGAGATCGTCGACTCGTGCATGCCGACCGCCTCCGCGACGTCGCGGAGGATCATGGGCTTCAAGAACTGAACGCCCTTCTCGAAGAACTCTTTCTGCTTCTCGACGATGCATTCGGTGACGCGGATGATCGTCTTGCGACGCTGCTCGATCGCGCGAATGAGCCACTGCGCATTACGCAGCTTCTCGCCGATGAACTCCTTGGCGTTCGGATCCTTGAGGAGCTGCTTCGTGAGCGTCTCGTTGATGTAGAGGCGCTGCACGCCGCGATCGTTGTCCGTGACGGTCCACTTCTCTTCGTCGCGCACGACGTAGACGTCGGGCGTGATCGCGATCTGCTTCTCGTCGGTCTCGCTGAAGTTCCGCGCCGGGCGGCTCTCGAGCTTCTGGATCTCCTTGACCGACTCGTAGACCTCCTCGACCGGCACCTTCAGGTCACGCGCGATGGCCTGGTAGTTGTGCTTCTCGAGGTTGTGGAGGTGCTTGTCGATGATCGTGATGTCGAGGTCTTCGGAGCCGAAGACCTCCGCCTGCACGAGCAGGCACTCGCGAAGGTCGCGCGAGCAGACGCCGACCGGATCCCACTCCTGCATGATGCGGAGGATCTCGGGCGCGTCCTCGGGGTTCACGCCCGCCTCTTCGGCGAGCTCCTCGATCGTGAGATCGGGGGTGCGGGTGCCGTCGGGACGCTCGACGCCCTTGAGGTCGAGGAAGCCCTGGTCGTCGAGGTTTCCGAGGACGAGCTCGGCGAAGCGCTTCTCCGACTCGGTGAAGTCGCTCATCTGGAGCTGCCAGCGGAGGTGATCGACGAGCGAGGCCTGCTTGGTGAGGTTCTGCTCGATGGGCGGCAGCTCCTCGAACCCGCCACGGCTGGCGGGGAGCGGCTGCTGGAGGGTGCGATTCTCGAGGAATTGCTCCCAGTCGATCTCGCCGACCTGCTTGGCGTCGGTCTTCTGGACGTCGCCGGATTCGAGGCGTTTTCGGTCCTCGAGGCGGTCGATGCGGAGCTCGCCTTGCTCGTTGGACTGGTGGACGGCGTCCACGGCGTTGTCCCCGGTGGCTCGGGGGCGCGGCTCGAAATCCTCGTCCGCGAGGACGGGGTTCGCGTCGCATTCCTTACGGATTTCCTCGATGAGCTCGAGCCGGGAGAGCTGCAGAAGGCGGATCGCCTGCTGGAGCTGCGGCGTCATCACGAGCTGCTGACTGAGCTTGAGTTGCTGTTTGATTTCCATCGGCAAAAATCCTGCAAAGGAAGGTTTGCACGCCGAGACGAGTGGCGAAAGCGAAAATCGGGCCACCGGGCAATTTGCCCCGCTTTCTCGCGTGAGTGCGGGTGTGCTTGTCCGCGTACGCGCGCTCAGAGCGTCTTCACACCGTCCTTCACGCTGTCCTTCACAGCGAGGAGGGAGGGAGGCTGCGCGTCCAGCTTCCGAGGTAGCGCCCGACGACGAGGGGGTGCTCCTGGAACTCGTCCGGCGTGCCTTCCATCGCGACCTGGCCGTCGAGGAGGAGGACCGCCCGCGTGCACACGCGGAGCGCTTCGGCGACGTGATGGTCCGAGAGCAAGACGCAGACGCCTTCGTCGTGGGCGAGGCCGCGCAGCATGTCACCGAGGCGGCTCGCTTGCTGCGGGTCGACACCGGCGAACGGCTCGTCGCAGACGAGGACCTTCGGCGGACGCGTGAGCGCGCGCGCGAGCTCGAGCCGACGGCGCTCGCCGCCGGAGAGCTCCCCGGCGCGCACGTCCATGCGATCGAAGAGAGCGACGCGCTCGGCGAGACGATTGATGGCGTCGTCCTCGCCCGCGCGTGCGCGCTTCGGCCACGCGCCGCCGTGCACGACGCGATGGTAGACGCGGAGGTTGTCCTTCACCGACAGATCCCAGAGCACGCTCGGTGTCTGCGGGACGTATGCGACGCCGGCGCGCGCCCGCTCCCAGAGCGCGGTCTTGGTCATGTCCTTCTCGAAGAGGAGGACCTGGCCGTCTTCGACCGCGATCTCGCCGACGAGCGCGCGGAAGAGCGTCGACTTGCCGGCGCCCGACGGCCCGAGCACACCGACCACCTCACCCGCCTCGGCGCGGATCGATACGCCGCGCAGGATCATCTTCTCGCCGCGCGCGACGCGGATGCCGCGCGATTCGATGGCGGCCACTCCGGATGTGACGTCGTCGGTCACGGTATCGGTCACCGCGTCGGTCACGGCTTGGGGACGGGGATCGAGCCCTTCACCTGCGTCGCCGTGACCTTGCCGTTGGCGAGCTCGATGGTGGCCTTGTCCGCCTGGATCCAGCCCTGGCCGCGGGAGAGGCGCACGCCGCCGCGCAGCTCGAGGATCTGCTTCTTCATGTCCAGCTCCACCTCCGGCGCCTCGCCGTGGACGCCGCGTACGTCGGCGACGACGCCGCCCGATCCCTTCGCCCAGTTCAGATGAGGAGAGGCGTCGAACTTCAGCTCGACGCGCGGGCAGCGGACCGCCATGTCGCCCTTCGAGAGGACCACCTGACCCGTGAGGATCGCCGAGCCCGTCGCCACGTCGATCTCGAGCTTGTCCGCCTGCACGCCGACGTCGCCCTTGCCCACGTCGAGCAGCGGATCGGCGTCCGCCTCGCGAGGCGCGAACGACGTCGAGAGCAGCACGAGGCCCGCGGCGAGCGCGACGTGAGTGCCCGCGCTCTTCTTCGGGGAGAGGGCCTTGCGCGGGCGGAGCTGCATCGGCGACAGCTTTCCCTGCCTGCGCGCGCTACGCAAGCGCAGCGAGCGTGGCCTCTAGCTCCGCGACGCGGCCCTCGGCCCGCCCGCGCTCCGGGGGAGCCGCGGCGAGCTCGAGGAGGTACTCGACGAGCGACGCGATCGCGCTGCGGGTGAGCGGAACGAGCGCGTCGGCGCGCCCGCCCGATGCCGCGAACGTGCGGACCACTGCGCGGACCATCGGCACGAGGTCTTCTTCTGTCGCGCCCGGTGTGTCGGCGCCGCCTGCCACCGACGCGAGCACGCGCGCGAGCGGCTGCGCGAGACGCGTGATCGCGCGATCGATCCGGTAGCGCGTGAGCACGGGGTCCGCCTCGGCGGCGGCGGCGTCACGGCCGGTGACGACGACGTCGAGATCGCGCTTCCAGTCCGCGGCCGCGCTGCCGAGGGCGCCGGCCACCACCTGCGCGGCCTCGTCACCTTCGCGTTCGAGCTTCGCGGCGCGGAGCGCGAGGTCCTGCGCGCGTGCGCGCGCTGCCTCGATCGAGGCACGCTCCTCGGCTGCTTGCTCGCGAGCGCGATCGAGGAGCGCCGTGACGACGCGCCCACCGCGACGACGGAGGCCGCGCTCCTTGAGCTCGTCGCTGCGTCCGATGATCTGCTCGTCGAGGAGGTGCTGCACCGTCTCCCAGTTGCTCTTCACGAGCGCGTCGGCGTCGCCGAGCTTGCCCTGAAGCGCGAGTCGCGCCGACAGTGCGATGGTGGCCGACCACGATTTGAGGCCTGTTTCTTCGAGGGATTCGGCGACGGTGCGCATCACCGTTTCGAGGTCGTCGGGCTTGAGGCGGTCCGCCTTGTTGACGAGGATCTGCACGGGCAGCTTGGCGGTCTTCGCCTCTTCGAGGATGCGACGCTCGCTCTGCTTGAGCGGCTGCCCGGCATCGAGCAACCAGATCGCGGCGTCGGCCTCTTCGAAGGCGGAGCGCGCAGCGTCGGTGTGCCGCTGATCGGGCGCGTTGAAGCCCGGCGTGTCGAGGATCTCGACGCGCGTCAGCGAGGCGATGGGCATCAAGATCTCGACGCGCTTCACGTTGCCCGTGTCGCTCGCCTGGAGCGCGGCGCGGAGCTCGCTGGAAGGGACGATGCGCTCCTTCACGTCGCCCTCGTAGAACTGGATCCGCGCGAAGGGATCGGGCGCGTAGCGGAGATGGTGGAGCGTGGCGGTGGTGGGCAGCACGCCGGTGGGCGCGACGTCGGCGCCCATCACCGCGTTGATGAACGTGCTCTTGCCGGCGTTGAACTCGCCGACGATGGCGACGCGCACGGGCCGCGAGCGCTCCACCGCGAGCTCGGCGACCTTCGCCGTCGCCTCGAGCGCGTGCAGCCCGCGGGCGTGTCGATCGAGGCGCGTGAGGATCGACGTCCAGTCGCCGGGCGCGCCGGACGTCGGGATCCAGCCCTCGAGCGCGGTCTTCCGCGCGGCGTCGGCCCAAGCGCGCGCGCGCGTGGTCTCGATCTGCGCGAGCTCGTCGAGGATGGCGGCGGCCTCGCCGGGATCCTTGAGGCGCGCAGGCGAGGGGAGTCGCCGGGCATCGCGGAGCACGGCTTCGTCGGCCTGCTTCGTGTGACCGGTCGCGGGACCGGCGGCCGCGAGCGCGGCGAGCGCGACGGCGAGGGACGGGTGATCTTGATCCTCGAGCGCGCTGTCGAGCAGCGGGCGCGCTGCGCTCGCGTCGCCGGCACGAACGGCAGCGACGAGCGCTGCGCGCGCTTCGTCGCGTCGTCCTCCGGCGCGTGCGAAGGCCGCTTTCCACCGCGCGAGCCCCTGCTCGCCACGCCCGTCGACGACGGTGCGGATCTTCCCGCGCGTGACCTCGTCGGTGGGGAGCCACGCGAGCGCCGAAGAGAGCGCCTCGGTGGCGCCGGGCACCTCGAGGACCATCGCGCGAAGCAGCAGCGGGAACGCGGTCGCGTCTCCGCCGATCGCGAGCGCGCGTCCGCGGAGGAGCGCAGCGCGCCCGTCGGTGGGATCGACCTCGAGGCCGTCGAGCGCGGCGCGCGCTCCCTCGACGTCGTTCTGGAGGAGGCGCGCCTCGGCGCGACGCAGCGCGACGTCCTTGTGCTTCCGATCGGCGAGGCGCTCGAGCCACAGCTCGGCGCGCGCGCCGTCACCGTGCGAGAGATCGAGATCGGCGAGCCAGAGGAGCGCCTCGCGTCGGGCCTCGCTGCCGGGCTCGGCGACCGCGAGCGCGCGCAAGAAGGCATCGCGTGTCTCCTCGGGCGGAGAGCCGACGCGCTCGCGCGAGCGACCGAGGCGCACCCAGATCTCACCGCGCGATGCGACGCGGCCCGCGAGCTCCTCGAGCGTGAGCGCGAGCTCGGCATCGAGGCGCGCCGCCTCGCAGGCGTCGGCGAGGAGCGCGAGCCCGATCGGCGAGTGCGGGACGCGGATGAGGATGGCCTTCGCGGCCGCCCGGGCCCGCATCGGATCGCCCTTCGCGAGGGCCTCTTCGCCTTCGTGCAGGTAGCCGTCGACGCCCGCGAGCACGACCTCGACGCGTCCCAGCCAACCGGCGATGGTCTCGGCGAGGCGCGACATGGCGACCACGTTTTATCACGGAAATCTGCGCTTCTGCGAGGCGGTCACCGTTCGCATCTTCTTCCGGGAGGCTGCGGCGCCGCCGTCGTGACGGGGAAAATCGTAGGGCTGACCCTTGCAAATCCTCGACGGGATGCCACATACGACGCCGTATGTGACTCGCATACGACTTCGTATGTCAAAGGAGACCCTCGATGGTTCGTCATCTTCGTCATCTCAGCGTCGCGGCATGCGTCTCGCTCCTCTCGGTCGCCACCGCGGGGTGTGTCGCTCCGGCGGACACCACCGACGAACCGGTCGCGGAGAGCACCTCCGAGGACCTCGTCTCGTGCAGTTGGCTCGCGGGCGGTGACTGCAGGGGCGTCCCGTTCGGAAACTGGCGCTCGCCGGACTTCTGGGCCGACTTCTATCTTTCGAAATTCGCGGCGCAGCGGAGGGCGTTCAACGAGCACATCGAGCCGGGCCCGGCGCCGCTCGCGAAGCCTCGCACGGTCGTGCTGGTGACCGGCGTGACGATCAAGGCCGCGTGGTTCGACGGAATCGCCGCGCGCCTACGGCGTGACGGATTTCGCACGGTCGTCTACGAGCCGCCCGCGCTGCTCACCGGCGATCTCTTCCAGGCCTCGAAGGACTTCGGTGCGTTCGTGGAGCGCGTTCAAGCAGAGAGCGGTGACGCCAAGGTCGACATCCTCGCCGAGTGCACGGGCGGTCTGATCGCGCGTCACTACATCCAATCGCTCGGCGGCGAGAAGCACGTCTCGCGCATGGTCACGTTCGTGTCACCGGAGCACGGCATCGCCGCCGTGCCGCTCGTCGCCCTGCTCGTGGGCTGGCGAGCGCTGCGCGATCTCTCGCCGGGCAGCGCCTTCCTTCACGCCGTCAACGACGCGCCGCTGCCGAAGTCCGTGCCGCTGACGTCGATCTACACGTGCACGGACGAGTACATCCAGCCGTTCAAGTCATCGGTGATCCCGGGCGCGACCAATATCCCCATCTGCGGGAATGGGTTCGTCGGCCACTTCCAGACGATGTACGACCCGACGATCTACCTGATGATGCACGACGCCCTCGTCGCGCCTGTCCCCGCGGACTGACACGGGCAGCCTCCTCCCGATCAGAGGTCTTCGCGTTCCAGCAGCGTGCGTAGCAGCGCCGCGTCGAAGCGGAGGAGCAGCACCTTCTCGCGATCGACGACGACCGCGCCTGGCGCCGAGCCCTTCGGCTTTCGGAGGTAGCGGCGAGGCGTGTATTGTACATCGACCGCCTTCTCTTCGCGCGCGTCCGAGAAGTGCGCCGCAAGGTGAGCGGCGTCGACGAGGTCTTCCGCCGGGCACGTATGGCCCTTCTCCAGCGGCACGATCACGTGCGCGCCGGTGCGGTCCTTCGCGTGCAGCCAGAGATCGTG
>JAXDMI010000481.1:0-7779 GCA_034666145.1 Myxococcales bacterium
CTGCTCGGACACCTCGCGAGCGACGTCGGTGCACCGGCGCAAGGACGCCTCCAGGTGGCGCTCGCCATCTCGCGCTTCGAGGAGCTCAAAGACGATCGCGGCCTCGCCGCCGCGCTCGTCGTGCTCGGCGAGATCGACTACCTGCTCGGCGAGCATGCACGCGCGCGCGAAGTCCTCCTCGAAGCGAGCAAGCACTGCGATGCGGTCTCCGACATGCTCGGCGGCGCGCAGTGCTTCATCCTGCTCGCCATGATCGAGACCGCGGTCGGTGGTTACCGTCGCGCACGCGATCTGCTCATCCACGCGCGGCAGTCGTTCGACGCCATCGGTTATCGTCTCGGCATCGCGCAGTGCGACGTCGTGCTCGGGCACGCCGACCATCGCGCCGGCGAGATGGATGCGGCGCGCGCGCGTGCGCTCTCGGCACGCGCCGCGTTCCGCGAGCTCATGAACCCGCGCGGCGAGGCGGCCTGCGAGCGCCTGCTCGCGCTGATCGCCATCGACACCGACGACTTCGCGGCCGGCGGCGCCCACGCCTCGGTGGCAGCGAAGATCTTCGAGCGCCTGCAGGACCCGTGGGGCGACCTCGAGGCCCGTCTTCTCATTGCGCAGGTGGCGCTCGCCAAGGGCGACCCGCAGGCGAAGCAGCTCTGCATCGAGTGCGAGAAGATCGTGCTCGACGAGGCCGAGCCGCGGCAGCACCGCCATCTCACGCTGGCGTGGCTCGCACAGACCGAGGGACGCTGGCAGGACGCGGCGAACGAGATCGACCGCGCGCGGGCGTCCTTCGGCGACAAGGCACGTTGCGGCGACCACACCCCGCAGCTGCTGAAGCGCCTCGTCACGATGAAGTGGGAAGCGCCGGCGACGGGCAAGCTCGAGGCGTGGCTCGACCTGGTCGAAAACGCCAACCCCGACGAATCCGTCTCCTCGCGCTGGCCCGTCACCCGCTGAGCCTCGTGGACCTAAGCGTGCGGGTTTGCTAGAACCCGCCGCACCATGACGACTCCGCAGGATTCTCCGCGCCGTAGGAAGCAGAAGGCCCGCCGTACGAAGCAGCTCGACGAGTGGCGCCTCAAGAAGGCGACCGCGGCCGGATCGACCTCGAAGCCGGCGGAAAAGGCTGCCTCGAAGAAGGCCGACAAGGCCGCTCCGAAGAAGACCGAGAAGGCGAAGTAGTCGCCCTCTCCCGAGCCCTCACGCAAGCTCTCACGCGTTAGCCCTCACCCGTTAGGCGATGAGGGCTTCGTTGACCTCGTTCTCGAGGTCCGCGACCAGATCGTCCAGCGCGAGGACCTCGACGAGCAGATCGGCGAGGTCTTCCTCGTCCGGGTTCGACTCGAGGTCCGAGACGCGGATGGCGTAGGCCGCCTTGTACGCGAGCTCGCGCGGGAGAAGTCGCGTGAGCGTGGCCGCGATGGTGCGCACTCGCTCCTCGACGGTGCCGCCGATCCCACGCTTTTCGATGGCGTTCATCTTCGTCGAGAGCGCGCCGGGTAGGGGACGCGTCCCCTCGAGATGCGCGACGAGGTCGGCCAGCGATGACAGCTCCTCGGGCGAGGTGCTGCCGTTCGCGGTGGCCATCAGGAGAGCGATCTCGAGGACGCTCTCACGCTCCGCGGGGTCCAGCTCGCGTCGATCGTCGATGCCCGCAGCTCCGGCCGGAGCCCGGTAGGCGTCTTCTTGCGGCGTTTTGCGCCGTTCCAGGGAGCGATCGAGGATTCGGCCGAAGGGGAGCGTCGTTCTGGTCACGTGAACGAGCCTACCGTAGACTGGCTTCCGATCACGATGGAGACGTACGAGGTCACCCAGGTCCTGCTCACCGTCGGTACCGTCTATCACGTGCGTAAACCGCGCACGGAGGAGACGCTCTTCACGGTCCGCGGGGAGCTGATGAGCACCACCGCCAAGTTCCACCTCGTGGAAGGCGACGCAGGCAAGGCAAGGGCCGACCTGACCGCGAACTTCATCAAGACGAAGTACGAGATCCGGCCGAGCGAGGGCGGCGCCATCATGGGCGCGCTCGTCTTCCCGGCCGTAGCGTTCAAGAAGACCCTCACGCTCACCGTCGGCGACGTCGAGTACGAGGCCGACGGCGGCGTCTTCAAAGGCGTATTCCAGTGCAAGACGAAGGGCGGCGCAGTGGTGCTCGAGATCGCGAAGGAGCTGTCGATCCGCGACACCTTCCTCGTGAAGACGGACGAGTCGCTGCCTCTCGAGGTCTCGCTGCTGTCCGCCGTCGCGATCCATTCGCGCTTCTACGAGATGATCTGAGCCGCATCGGCGCGGCGCTCGCGCTCGCGACGCTGCTCGTCGCATCGGGGGCATGCGGCGCGTGCGAGAGCGCCCGGACGCCGACGGCGGGGCAGACCGCTCCGTCGACCGCGGATGCCGGCGCCGTCGCCGCCACGTCGGGTCGCTACCTCGCGCTTGGTGACTCGTTCACCATCGGCACGGGCGGAGCGCCGGCGCAGTCGTTCGCTGCGCGGCTGGTCGATCGCTGGTCGGCCGCGGGCTGCACGCTCACGCTCGAGAACGTCGCCGTCAACGGCTACACCACCGATGACCTCATCGACCGCGAGCTGCCTTCGCTCGCGTCGTTCCATCCCACGTTCGTGACCGTCGCCATCGGTGCAAACGACGTCGTGCGCGGGCGATCCATCGATGCGTACCGCGAGAACGTGAGGCGCATCCTCGACGCCGCGAAGGGCACGGGCGCGCGCGTCGTGGTGCTGCCGCAGCCCGACTGGTCGCGCTCGCCGAGCGCCGCGCCGTTCGGGACGCAAGCCGCGCTCGCTGCTTCGATCGCCGACTTCAACGCTGCGCTCGCCGCCGAGGCACGCGCGAAGGGCGCCGAGTGGGTCGACCTCGTGCCGCTGATGCAGGCGCAGGCCGCGAAAGGTCAGCTCGCGAGCGACGGCCTGCATCCGTCGACCGATGCGTACGATGCGTGGGCAGCGGAGCTCGCGCGGGCGCTCTCTTCGCCTTGCGCCAAGTGACGGCGAAGCGACGCCGAAGTCGCGGTCGCGCTGCTGCTAAATCAGCGAGCACGATTGTCGAACAATCGTGCTTGCTGCTTTAGGTTCTACCCAGGTGGGACTTCGTCCCCTCGTCGCGTTCCGCGCCGAGCCTCCCCTGAAATCGCCTTCGGCGACCGTCGTGCTTCGCACGACGCGTAGCACGAGGAATCTCCGGTCTCGGCCGTGCGAAGCACGGTTCGCCGCAGGCGAGTATGGGGAGGCTCGCCGGCGAACGCCGGCGAGGGGAACGAAGTTCCCACCAGGGTAAAGGCTAAATGGCCGAGTACGATTCTCGGGACGAGAATCGTGCTCGGCTGTGCTCGGCCATTTAGCGACGCTTCGTGCGGACGATCGCGGCGGTGGTCACGGCGGGCGCGACGCGACGAGCCGCCTTCGCGTGCTTCGTGCCGTCGAGCGGCTCGACGGGGATGATGCCCTTCGACGGCACCGTCTTCGCGGCGGACGCCGACGCGACCTCGGCCGGCGGTGAGGAGTCACGCGAGTCACTGGAGATGGCGCTGACGCCGAGCGCCAGCACGCAGACGCCGAGGCACGCCGCGAGCGTGATCTTCACGACGCGCGTGAGGCGTGCGCGGCGCTCGGTCACGTGCGCGGTTTGCTTCTCACTGAGGATGGGGTCGGCGGGGAGGACGATGCTCTCCCATGTCATGCGCGCGGGGCCGAGCGCAGCGGCGCGCTCGAGGAGCTCGTTGGCAGACGGCGACGACGCGTACTGACCGCGCATCGGCTCGGCCGGCGCGTCGGCCACGTTCACGGGGGCGGTCGGCTCGCGGTACGTCTCCGGAGCGCGCTCGCTCGACACGGCGACCTCGACGCTGTCGGCCGTCGTTTGGTACGACTCACGCGCCGCGTCGCTCACGGGAGCGGCGACGACCGGAGCGGGAGCGGGGAACGCGGTGGCCGCGAACGGGTTGCCAGCCGCGAACGGGTTGCCGGGCGCGAACGGATTGCCCGCCGCGAAGGGGCTCGGAACGGCGAACGGATTCGCTGCGACGGCTGCGACGGCTGCGCCGGTCGGAGCGAATGGCGCCGGCGCGGATGCCACCGGGCTCGCGACTTCCGACGACTTCTTGACCAGGTTCGTTCGGGGGAGTCCCACGACCGTCTCATCAGCAAGGTCTACGCCACTGCGCGCTGCGTCGTGGCCGCGTCGAAGATCGCGAGATCCTCGGGAGATCGTCGCGCGACGCGCATCGCGCTGTTCAGCACTGCGGGTGATCGGCCCGGACAACGCGTTGAAGGATGGATCGCGGGACCCCCACGCGCGGGGGGATCCCCTGATGCAAACGAGCCTCGAACGCGAGCGTCAGCTCGGCGTCACTTCTGCTCGGCGTTTACCCACTCGGTGATGCCCTGGATGACCGGATCGGTATCCGCGAGCGGCTTGATCGGGTGGTTCGGATTCGCCTTGCCGGTGGGGTTCAGGATGATGAGGCTGTTCGGCTTGTTGTCGAAGCTGATGAAGTTGCGCGCGGCGGCGCACGCGGCGCCGGGGTCGGTGTCCGCGGTCTGGAGGTTCATCGCCGAGACCGCCGTGCTCGGTCCCGAGCCCGACGGCGTGGGCTTGCCGTGGCAGCCGATGCACGAGCCCTGACCGATGACGCTGCCGTCGAACGTGCCGCCGTCGTTGTCGTCGTCGCCGGTGATCTCGATCATCGTGCGCATCGCCGGCAGCGCCTTGGTCTTGAAGAGATCGAGCGCGGTGCAGCCCTGGTTCGCGCCCATGCCGGGCGTCGACGTGAGCTTCGTGAACGCGATCTTCAGCTGACCCGCCGAGTCCCAGCGCGTGAGGATCATCTTGCCGGTGTAGAAATCGGCGCTCGTGCCCGCGCTGACGGTGAGCTCGCCCTGGAAGCCGTTCACCGAAGGCTCGGCCTTCACCTTGCCGTTGAGCGGCAGCACCACGAAGAACGGCGAGTCCATCGTGAGGTTCGCGTTCTGCGGCGCATAGATACGCAGCGCCGTGATGGATAGCGTGCCGACGGACACCTCGTTCGCGAGGAACGAGATGCGCGCGCCTTCGAGGCCGGTGTCGATCGTGTTCAGGTTCACGAGGTTGAACCCTTCGACGACCTGGAACTTCTGCGTGCTCGGCAAGGGCGGGGGAGGGAGCTCCGCGGCGAGCCAGGCGCCGACCTTCTCGTAGAGCTTCGGATAGTGCTTGAGCGCCGGCCCTTCGTGGTCGACCTGCGTGAGCAGCGTGCTGTCGCCGGGCTCACGCGTGGCGGGCAGGATCCCGGGGTACTTCTTCGCCGAGAGGTACGCGTCGGGATCGCCGAGCCAGTGCGGTGCCTGCGTGCCGCGAATGTGGCAGCTGCCGTTCGGTCCGCCACACGTGGTCTTGATATCGGCCTCGATCGCGCGGAAGAGAGGCTCCGGGTCGGTGGCGGCGCCCGGGGTAGTCCCGGGGTTGTCGCTCGAAGAGCTGCCCTTGCAGGCGAGAAAAGCGCACGTCACGAACGCGACGCCGATCACCATCCCGGTGGCGGCGCGCGCATGCAAAGCCATCATGGCTCTCGATCGTGCCGTGCTGCGGCGAACGTTGCAAGCGCAGCGCTCTTCCGCTCACCGTTTGGCGTGAACGACGGTCTTCTTGCCGGTGTGCTGGTCGAGGGTGCGCCCTCCACGCACCTCGGTGCTCGACGCGGAACCGCTCGCTGCCGCCGCGCCGTCGCCCTCGTAATCGAGCGTGGTCGCGCCGATGGCTGCAGCAGTGATGAAGACGCCGAGCCCGATCATCGCCGCGCGTGTCAGGTCGGCGCGGCTCCACTGGAAGCATGACCAGAGCGCGAATACCCGGTCGATCCGGCTGCCGGAGACGCCGCCGTCGACCATCTCGGCGGTGCCGGCCCAGAGCTCGCGCATCTCGTCGAGCGCGCCGCGGATGGCGTGGCGGACGTGCGCGAGCATCACGCGCAGGCGGGTCGGGAAGTCGACGTGCTCGGCCGCGTCGGGGAGCGGGAACGCGAGCGGCGTCACGCACTGCGTGTTGCCCATCGAGTCGTTGACGTAGATCGGCCCGCTCGGCGGCGGCAGCTCGTCCTCCTCGAGCTCCTTCGCGAAGACGGTATCGGCGAACGCGAAGTCCTGGAGCTGGATGGGCGCGGGCTGGCGGACGGAGATCGGCGCGGCGGCATGCGCGGCATGCGCCGCGTTGGTTCGAAGGCTCGGCGGCGGGCGGCGCGCGGCGGGTGCGAGGCGGCGCATCGACGTGATCGCGTCGGGGTCCGGCTCGAGCGCCTCGGCGAGGCCACCGAACGACGCCGTGATGTCGTCCGACGGCGCCATGAGCGGCACCGGCGGCGGCATCCTGCGATGGGAAGGCGGCGGCCGAGACATTCCACCCCCTCTCCTCGCAAGCTCCGAGCCATGGGCAACGGCGGATCGATCGAGGCACCCGCGGCGGACGCCCCACGAATTGTAGGTTGCATGGGAAACATCACGCGCGCCGCGCGCGGAGATCTGCGCGGCGCTGGTGGTCTTCCGGTCACCCACGACACGGGTCGGGCCTCCCTCGCGAGGTGTCAGGTGGTGCGCTTGCGCTTAGGAAAAGTTCGGTCATCCTGGGTACTTGTCCGCAAGGACTTGAAGCGGCACGCACGCTGCTTCGGAAGGCATCGTGACGTCGAGGCTGCGCGAGTTCTTCGTGCTCGTAGCCGCGGGTTGCGCGAGCGTCGTCGCACTGACGGCGTGCAGCGCACCCGTCGGCGAAGCTGCGCTCGCGCACGCGCAGCCGAACGTCACGAATTCGCTCGCCGGCAGCACGACGTTCGCGAGCAGTGAAGACACGCAGAAGGCGCGGCTCGCGGAGACGCCGAAGGAGGCCTTCAGCGACGTGCTCAGCGGTCGTTGTCCGCGCTCGATGGTCGACATCGAAGGTCGCTTCTGCATCGATCGCTACGAGGCGTCGCTGCTCGACGTGCTCTCCAACGGCGAAGAGCGACCGCACTCGCCGTTCGGTGCCGTTGCGGATCTCTCGCGCGTTCGCGCGGTGAGCGCGCCCAACGTGTTTCCGCAGGGCTATATCAGCGCGGTCGAAGCGCAGCGCGCGTGCGGCGCGTCGGGCAAGCGTCTGTGTCGCGTCGCCGAATGGAGCAAGGCGTGTCGCGGCCCCGAGCCGAAGTCGTTCGGCTACGGCGATCGTCGCGAGCCCGGACGCTGCAACGACAAGGGCAAGAACCCGGTGCTCAGCCTCTACGGATCGCAACGCGGTCACTGGGGCTGGAACACGATGAATCAGCCCGACCTCAACCAGGTCGACGGCACGCTCGCGAAGACCGGCGAGCACACGGGCTGCACGAACGGCTACGGCGTCTACGACATGGTCGGGAACCTCCACGAGTGGGTCGCCGATCCCAACGGCACGTTCTACGGCGGCTACTACTCCGACGTGTCGAGCGTCGGTCACGGCGAGGGCTGCGGCTACCTCACGACCGCGCACGAGGCGCGCTACCACGACTATTCGACGGGCTTCCGTTGCTGCGCGGACGTCGTTGGCGGCGAGAAGACGTCGCCTCCGCCCGCGCCCGCAGCGCCCGCGAAGCGCGTGGTCCGCTCGCGCGGCAAGCGCTGACCGCGAGAGCTCCCGCGCGTCCTCGCGTCCTCGCGTGGCCCTCGACTTTGCCCGAGTTGTTGGCCCACATGTAGGTGGGTTCCTTACGATTTGGACATGCTGCAGCCTGGTCTGACGTCCGCTACCGCAGAGCGCCTCAAATTCGTGCGCAAAAACGATCGGCGC
>JAXDMI010000482.1:0-6795 GCA_034666145.1 Myxococcales bacterium
TCCTCGAGACCACGACGGATGAGCACGCGGCGATCGGTGACGAAGTAGCGCGTGTTCCGCGCGAGCAGCACCGGGCGGATCAACGCGGCGTAGCCGATGAAGCAGGCGACGGTGAGCAGCAGCAGCACGACGAGCCCCACCGCGCCGACGAGGAAGCCCGACGTCACCGGCGAGAGGAGATGCTGGCGGAGGATCTTCGCGAGCGGCGGCGCCGAGCGCGCGAGCATCAGCGCGGCGGAGCCCGCCACCGAGGTCGCGACCACCGCTGTCGCGATGCGCCGGTTCGTCCAGCGCGACGAGAGCGGCGCCGCGGTCCACAGCACGCGCTCGCCGTCGTCGAGCCGTTGCGCGAGCGGCCGATTGCCGTCGCCTTGCGGCGCGCTCGGCGTGAGACCGCGAACGATGGCCCAGAGGCGATCGGGCGTCTCGACGTCCGCGAAGGTGATGCTGAGCGTGCGCTTCAGCGCGCCCGTCGGCACGGCGCGCTCGAGCACGAGATCGCCGACGCCGGGCACCTTCGGGTTCCAGCGGATGACGGCGTAGCTGATGGCATCGCGCTCGATGGTCCGGCGCAGGCGACCGCGCTGCCAGATGACGTGCTTCTCGGTCACGCTGTACTTCGCGGTCGCGCGGAACCAGAGCGGCAGTCGCCACGCTCCGGCACCGATGAGCGCCGACCATGCCGAGAACATGAGGAGGCCGCCGACCGGGAGCTTCAGTCCCGTGGCGACGACGATGGCAAACGCGAGCGCGACCGCAGACATCGTCGCGCTGACCACCGCGACGACCTTGAACAGCCGCGGCACCGTGAGGACCTTCGGTCCACCGGTCCACGCGATCTGTTCGTCGTAGAGGGAGTCACGTGCCATCAGACGAGAAGGTGCTCACGCAGCAAGAACAACGCCACCGTTCTTCAGCTTGGGCCGGACTTCATCTTCTGTCCATACGGGTGCGGGTGGGCGCGGGTGCGCGTCAATTTTCGCGGCTCCGCGGCTTCGCAGGTGCGAAGCCCGAGATTGCAACCCTGCTTGCGATCTCGGGGCGAGGTCAGCGCGGGAGCGGAAGCGCGCGATTTCGCCGGGGTGCGCCGCGAGCCACGGCCGCTTGGATGAAGCGGTCGCAGAGCTCGGCCATCGGGATGCCCGCCACGCCCGCCGCCTCCGGGTAGAGGCTCGTGTCCGTGAAGCCGGGCATCGTGTTGACCTCGAGCAGCGTGACCGACGCGCCGGCGAGGCCCCCTGCGCCGCCGCTCTCGTCGACCACGAAATCGGCACGGCTGAGGTCACGGCACCCGAGCGCGCGATGGGCGTCGACGGCCACTTGCTGCACGCGCGCCAAGACCTTCGCCTCGAGGGGCGCCGGACAGAGATGCCGGCTCCGGCCCGGCGCATAGCGCGCCTCGTACGTGTAGAATGCATCATTCGTGGCGAGGATCTCGGTGGGCGGCAGCGCCACCGCGTCTGCTCCGGTCCCGAGCACGCCGCACGTGATCTCGCGACCGGGGGCGAAGCGCTCGACGAGCACGAGGTCGTCGACGTTCCACGCCGCCTCGATGGCCGCCGCGAGGTCCTTCGGCGACACGCCCTCGTCGAAGCGCGCCACGCCGATGGCCGAGCCGTTCGAGCACGGCTTGACGACGACGTTCGTGCCGACCTCGGCGAGCGCGCGCACGGCGAGCGCGTTTGCATCGTCGCCACGCTTCGCGTGCAACGCGGGAGCGATGGGAAGCCCCGCCGCCGCGAAGAGCACCTTCGCGATCCGCTTGTTCATGGCCAGCGCCGATGCGAGCACGTCCGAGCCCACGTACGGGATGTCGAGCACCTCGAGGAGCCCCTGCAGCGCGCCGTCTTCGCCCACCGCGCCGTGCGAGACCGGAAACACCACCTCGTAGCCGCCGGTCCGCAGCGAATCGGAGAGGAACGCATCGAGCTCGAGGCGGACGGCGCGATGGCCTGCCTTCACGAGCGCATTCGCGACGCTGGTGGCCGACGCGCGGCTGACCTCCGCCTCGGACGACGGGCCGCCCTGGATGACGGCCACCGCATGGCGGCGCGGCGCGTCGCTCACGCGATGGTCGCTTTCGGCGCGCCTGCCTCGCCATGCGACTTCGAGAAGTCCACCAGCTCGATGCCGAGCTTCTGCGACACCTCGAAGATCTTCGGGTCGCGATAGAACTCGCCGAACACGATCCGCACGATGCCCGCGTTCGCGATGAGGCGGAAGCAACCCCAGCAAGGCGACGCGGTCACGTAGATCGAAGCGTCGTCGATGCGCATGCCGTGACGCGCGGCCTGCACGATCGCGTTGGCCTCGGCGTGCACGGTGCGGACGCAGTGGCCGTCTTCCATGAGGTGGCCTTCGTCGTCGCAATGCCCGAGTCCGCGGACCGACCCGTTGTAGCCGGTCGCGAGGATCGATTTGTCGCGAACGACCACGGCACCGACGTGCTTGCGGTCGCAGGTCGATCGCGTGGCGACCTCCTTCGCGATGTTCATGAAGTACTCGTCCCAGGATGCGCGGGCTCTCGCCATGACCAAGCCATCTAGAGCGCCCCTCCACCTGATGCAATCGACGGAAGGACGTTTCCTTCTCGGCTGGCTTTGACGAAGGCTATTCTCGGCCCATGGCATGGGGATCGCGCGCGCAGACCGGACTGGCTCTCGTCCTCGCTGCCTCTCTCGTGACGAGCACCGCCGTGACCCCCGCGAGCGCCCAGCGCGGCGGCGGCAAGCCGGGCGGCGGGTCGTCCTCGCTCGCCGCCGCTCCCGTCGACGTCGAGACCGCCGAGCAGCTCTACGCCAAGCTCGACTACGAGCAGGCCAACGCGGTCGCGGAGCGCGTCGTGAAGAAGGCCGGCCTCAGTCACGATCATCTCGTTCGCGCCTATCGCGTCCTCGCCGTCACCTACGCCGTCAGCGACAAGGAGGAGCAGGCGCGCGACGCGTTCCTCCAGCTCCTCACGTACGACCCGGATTATCAGGCCGATCCGAACCTCGGCCCCAAGGTGAACACGCCGTTCATGGAGGCGCGCGGCAGCTTCCGATCACTTCCCTCGAAGCCCGGCATCGAGGTGGCGGCCACGGTCTCGACCGGCGGCGGCAACCTGCGCGTCACGACCCGTGACCCGACGCGCATCGTGAAGAAGGTGGTGGTCGGCTACCGCTGGACCTCGTCCGGCGAGTACACCATCACGCAGCTCAACCCGAACGAGGTCGTCGCCGCGGTCGAGGTCTCCGCCGCGCCGGCGGGACGAACGCGGCTCGACTTCTACGTCCAGGCGCTCGACGAGCGCGAGAACGCGGTCCTCGAGGCGGGCAACGCGAGCGTGCCGAAGAGCGCGTTCGCCGAGGCGGGCGGTCGAGGTGGCGGCGGCGGTGGCGGCAAGGAAGGCAAGTCGGAGGGCGGCTCGGTCTTCTCGAGCCCGGTCTTCTGGCTCATTACAGGCGCCGCGGTGATCGGCGGCGGCACCGCGCTGTTCTTCGTGCTCCGCCCTCAGGATCCCCCGAGCAGCGCGTCGCTGTCACCGGTCATCCGCTGCGGCGCCGACCGCTGTAACTAGAGGCGAGAGCGCGAATCAGAGAGCCGGGCACTTGCTCGTGCAGAACTCGCCGACCGTCGCGCACGTCGTATCGGGCACGGCGTTGCTGACGTCCACCAGCGAGAGCGCGATGTCGAGCAGCGCATCGCCTTCGCCGAACGTCTGGATCACGCACCCGGAGAGGAAGTCCTGCGCCTTCCGCTGCGCGACCGCGAGGACCGCCTTCTCGCCGTACGGAATCGTGATGGGCTTCCGACCGGCGAGGAGCTCGCAGACGTTCACGGGCGCATTCTGGAGCACCGGCTTCTGCGCGTCCTTGCGCTTGCGCGCCTGCACGAGCGACAGGCAGAAGTCCTGACGGTCGGCGGCCCCGCTCGGCACGTCGAACACGAGGAGCTGAACGGTATCGGTCGCGACCGCCGCCGCCGTCGAAGGAAACGACACCGAGTACGTGCCCGTCGACGGTCCGCTGGAAGGCGCGGTGCACGCGGCGATCAGCAACGCGACCAACGGGAGCGTCACGGCAGCGGCGATGCCCCGGGCCAGCCTCATCGGACGCAGTATCTCCCAGTCATCGATGGCAGGTCACTTGATTTGGTCCTGGAGCTCTTCGGTCGTGAACTGGGCCGCGGTTCGGTACTCGACCTTCTTCGTCATCGGGTTGCGGAATGCCTCCCAGACGATGAAGCCGCTCCTCACGTTGCCGTTCGGGTCGAAGTCGACGTTGCCGGAAGCGCCCTTGTAATCGACGTCCTGGCCCTGACGGATGGCGAGGAGCGCCTCCCCGACCTGCGCGGGCGTGAACGGCTTGCCGCCCGACGCGACCTTCGGCAGCGCGTCGCGGATGGCCAGATGATCGGTGGCCGAGCCCGCTTGCTGGATGGCGAGCGCGATCAGGATCGCAGCGTCGTACGTGTTCGCGGCGAACGCCGGCGCATCGGGCAGCGCGGGGAAGTACGACCGGTAGATGGTCTTGAACTCGTTGTACTCCTTCGTTCCCGGATTCGTGTCGGGGTTGGTCCCGAACACGCCGTCGGCGGTGCTCGGCGACGTCTCGTCCGACTGGTTCTGCAGGCTCAGCTTGATGAAGTCGGGCGTGTAGACGCCGTCCGTACCGATGAAGAAGAAGTTCTTGTCCGAGAGCGCCTTGTAGCCAGGGTCCGCCTTCACGTCGTGCACGTACTGCGCGGCGACCTTCGCGTACGAGATGACGGCCGAGCAATCCGGCTTCGCGGCGACGAGCGCTGCCGCCTCGGTGGCGTACGTCGCGGCCACGTCGACGCCGAGCTTCTGCTGGATGACGATCGAGCGCCCGACGCCGCGCTTCGGGAAGTTCGCGCGGATGACGTCGGCCATCGCGTTGCCGTACGAGTTGTCGATGTTGACGATCGCGAGGCGATTGCACGTGACCGGAAGGCCGCCGTCGGTGAGCGGTGCGCCGGCGTCACCGAGACCGAGCGGCGTCTTCTGCGCGAGGAGGATGACGGCCGCGCCCTGGAAGTCGTCGGCGGGCGTCGTGCGGAAGAGGAATCGATTCTCCGAGGGTTGGATGGTCGAGAGATCGGTCGACGTCGCCGAGGGCGAGATCTGGATGATCTCCCGATCGGCGTAGATCTTCTGCGTGAGCACCACTTGCTGGCTGCCGAGCGGTCCGACGATGGCGACCGCGCCTTCGTTGACGAGCTGGTGCGCGACGTCCGTGACGATGGTCGTCTCGTCGCTCTGATCGTCGCGCACGTCGAAGCGCACCGGCCGGCCGAGCAGACCGCCGCCGGCGTTGATCTGTCCTTCGGCAACGCGGACCGCGTCGCGCAGCGGCGCCGCGAAGCCCTCGTTCTCACCCGTCAGACCGAGCGAGACACCGATGATGATCGGAGTCGCGGCCGACGGCGCCGGAGCTTTGTCAGCGCAACCTTCGCTCGCGGTGAGCGTCGAGAGCGCGAACAGCACGCCCGCGCCGATCGCGCCCGCGCCACAAACGGCGCGCAGCGCGGACGAAGCCCGGAAGCGACGAGCGAAGATCGGGCGTTTCGACGGCACGCCTCATTATTGCGCGTCTTCGCGCGATTTCGCTACTTGAAGCCGATCGCGCGGACCGTGGTGTCGCCGCTCTTGATGACGACGGTTGTCGTCTGTTTCATGCCCTGATCGGGATTCTCGAGCGTGAGCGTGTGCGAGCCCGGCGACATCGAAACCTTGTTGCAGGGCGTGGCCGCGCAGATCACGCGTCCCCCTTCGGACACCTTGGCCCAGGGGTAGACGTTGATCGTGAGGAAGCCCGGGTCCTTGTCCTCCGCAGGAGGCGGCGGAGGGGGCGGCGGCGGATGAGCCGCGGTCACCGTCTTCGGCGTCACCGGCGGCGGCGGATTGCGGACGCTCTTCACAGTTCCTGCCGTGCCTGCGGTCCCAGCTGGCGTGGTCGCGCCCGTATTCGGGGGAGGCGGCGTGCCTGGATCGCCGACGGGAGGCGACGTGTTGAGCGCGACGCTGTCGGTCGGGGCTGCGGTTCCGATCGGTGCGCCGGTTCCCACCGCGACGCCCGTCACGCCCGGCGCTGAGGTCCCGTCGGCCGTCGGCACGTCGTTCTTGCGCCCCGGGTAGCGTAGGCCGACCACGACGATGAGGAGACCCGCGAGCAGGAAGAAGCCGATCGCGATCACGATGAGGAGTGAGTTGCTCTTCGTCGGGGCAGCGGGCGCGGGCATGTTCCCGGTGTGCTGCCCGGGATGGCCCATCGACTGGCTGGCCATGCTCTGGAATCCGCCGGACGCGCCGGACGGCTGCGAGCCCATGCCGTAGTTCGGTACGACGCCGCTGCCGGAGCCGCTGCCGTTGTTGCCGAGGCGAAGGAGCTGTCCGCTCACGTTCGCTCCGGATTGCTCCATGCGATGGAGCGATTCGGCGGTGAGCGCCTGCAGCTCCTGCGTGCTCGTGGCGGTGGTGATCGACGCCATGTGGCGCTGCACCTGGCGCTGCACTTCCTCGCGCACGTTGCCGAAGAGGTGGAGCATCTTGCGGCTCACCTCTTCTTGACGGGCCTGCACCGGGTTCGAGCGAAGCCAGGCCTCGAGCGCATCGCGCATCTCGGCGGCCGTCTGCCAGCGATACTGCGGATCCTTCTCGAGGGCCTTGCCGCAGATCGCTTCGAGCTCGGGATCGATGCCGGGCACCACCGACGAGACGCGCGGGATCTGCTCGTTCATCAGCTTGTGCAGCGTGTTCGCGGCGCTCTCGCCGGTCATGAGGCGCTGCCGCGC
>JAXDMI010000483.1:0-6133 GCA_034666145.1 Myxococcales bacterium
GCGAGCACGAGCCATGTCACGCCGCCGGTCGTGAAGCCTCCGGTGGCGAAGCCGCCGACCGCCAAGCCGAGCGCTTCTCCCCCCGCGCCCGCGGTCAGCACACCGCCTCCGAAATCGACGGCACCGACGGGCGTTACGCTCGATCGGCATGGGTAGTATCTTCGGAGAGAGTCTTCCTCGATGCGACGTCCGACCATCCGCACCCATGCTCTCGTCGCGCTGCTCCTCGCGGGCGCGACGACGCTCGCGTCCGTGCCGGCGAGCGCACAGGCGCAACAGGCGAGCAAGGAGCAGGTCGCGGAGAAGCTGTTCAACGAAGCCATCGCGTTCGTCGGCGCCGGCAAGTACGCCGAAGCGTGCTCCAAGTTCGAGGAGAGTCAGAAGCTCGATCCCGCGCTCGGAACGGAGTTCAATCTCGCCGACTGCTACGAGCACACCGGTCGCAAGGGAAGTGCTCGCCGTCTCTTCCTCGAGGTCGCCGACGCGGCGAAGGCTGCCGGCAAGAGCGAGCGCGAGAGGAGCTCACGCGAACGCGCGAACGCGCTCGAAGCCATCGCGCCGCGCCTCACCGTCGTGGTGCCTCCGTCGGCCGCCGAGAGTCGTCTCGAGATCGTCGTCGACGGCGCGCCGTTTCCCGCCGCACGCTGGAATCACGCACAGCCCATCGATGCCGGCGCTCACACCGTGGCCACGTCTGCGCCTGGAAAAAAGCCCTTTTCGACGAAGGTCGTGCTCCAGGACGGCAAGAGCGTCGAGGTGAAGATCCCCGAGCTCGAGGACGAGCCGGTCCCGGTCGTCGCGGGCGGCGAGAAGGTCGACACGGGGAGCGGACAGCGTCGCACCGGGATGGTCGTCGCCGGCATCGGCGTGGTCGGCGTTCTCGTCGGCGGTGGCGCCGGGCTCTTCTCGTTGGTGAAGCACGGACAGGCGAAGGACATCTGTCCCGACTTCAGCGCGTGTCCCGATGCCGACGGCCGCAGCAAGTGGAACGCCGCCACCGACGCGGGCACCGTGTCGACCATCGCGTTCATCGTCGGCGGGATGGGCCTCGTCGCGGGCGGCCTCCTCTACTTCACGGCCGCGAAGGACAGCGCCGCGAGCGCGGCGTCGTCCGGAAGCGGGCGCAGCTGGTGGGTGACGCCGAGCATCGGTCTCGGATCCGCGGGCCTCGTCGCTGGAGGAAGCCTGTGAAGTGCGCGCGCGCCCTGGGTCGCGCGAGGGGCGCAATACTCGCGATCGCGTTCATCGCCACGCAGCTCCTCGCGGTAGCGGGCTGCAACGCGATCCTCGGCAACGGCTACGGCGTCGACGACGGGACCAACGGCGGGCTCGGTCCCGACGGCGGCCCGGGCGGCGGCGAAGGCGGCAACGGCGGCGAAGGCGGCAGCGGCGGCGAAGGCGGCGGCGATCCCGACGGGACCACGAACAATGACGGAAGCACGGGCGTCGACGCGAACGTCGATGCGGCGTGTCCGAACGCGATCTGTCCGACGGTCCTCGCACCGGCCACCGGACCGCAGCGGCTCGTCCTCGATTCGTCTTTCGTCTACTGGTCGACCGCGACAGGCGTTGGTCGTGTCGCCACCAACGGCATCGGCGCGATGTTCGTGCCCATCGGGTCGCCGGTGCTGTCGACCGTCAAGCGCGGCGTCGCGTTGGCGAACGGCAATGCCTACGTGACCGTACCGGACCGCGGCGCTGTGATCTGCCTCGCGGATCTCACGGCGTGCGCTGCCATGGGATTCGTCGGCAGCGCCGGCACCTCGAGCAGCATCGCCGCCGACGGCACGAAGGTCGATATCGGGATCTTCGACGACGCCACCCCCCAGCACGGCGGCGGCGTCTACCACGCGACGCCCCAGGGGGCGTCGCCGACGGCCTACACAGGAATCATCGCGCCGGTGCTCGAGCTCCGCGGCCTCGCCGGGAAGACCTACTTCATGTCGAGCGCCGGCGTCTCTGTCATCTCGCCGACCTTGGCGCCGACGTCCGTCGCCGACCTCGCCGGCGACCTGCCCGTCGCCTTCGACGTCAAGAGCAGCGCGCTCGTCGTCGCGACGAACAAGGGAATCCGTGCGTGCACGACAGCCAGTCCCACGGTCATGTGCCCCACGGTCGCCATCCAGCTCAGACCCTCGAAGATCACCGCGATTGCCCTCGACGGGATGGAGGTGATCTGGGCCGAGGACACCGCGACCGGCGGCGCCATCTACCGCTCCGCGTTGACTCCGGGCGCCATGGTCTTCCCGCTCGCGGACACCCAGGGCTCCGTGCTCGACATCGTCGCAGACCCCAAGAGCATCTACTGGACGAGCTTCGGTGATGCGAACGGCGTCGGCGGCGCGATCATGCAGCTCGGCAAATAGAGCCGCTCACGGCGCGCCGAGCCGGCGCCGCTGCGAGGGGTGAACGCTTGTAGACTGCACGGGATCCAACCAGGCCTGCGACGGCAACGGCAAGTGCCGCTGAGGTCGTGCGCGCGCTAGCCTTTGCTGGCCTCGTCGCCGAGCCACGACCGGAGCCTCTCGTAGACCTCCGGTCGGTTCAGCAGGTCGAGATGGCCGACGCCGTAGGCGATCCAGCGATGCGCCTCGGGGAAGTCGAGCGTCATGTGCGTTCGGTCGTGGCGTCCGAGCGCGCTGTCGACGGGCACCATGCCGTCGCCGAAGCGATTGCTCTGACCATGCGCCGACGTGGTGCCCGCGAGCGCGTAACACGCGACGCCTTCCGGGAGCTTCAGCTCGCTCCGCGGGTCGCTGCCGAGCGCGAAGCGATCGCGTCCTTGCCAGTGCTCGTCGAGGACGCTGCCGAAGCGTAGATCGGTCACGCCCGCGCTGCGCAGCCTGCCGAGGCGCGAGAGCGGAGTGCTGTAGCGACTCACGCCGAGCAGCGGCTCGACCCAGTTGCCGCCGCGTTCGATCGGCGCGCCATGATGTGGGGTGCCGAGCGTCACGAGCTTGGTGAGCTGCTTGCGCCACGTGCGCGCCGCGCTCGGCTCCTGCGTGTCGCCGTAGTGGATCGCGCTTCGCGCCACCAGCCCGCCCATGCTGTGTCCGAGCAGCACCAGCTCGGTGATCGGCACGGGCCACGCGGAGACGAGGCGCTCGAGCAGCCCATCGAGCTCGCGTCCGTTGGTCGAGACGTGACGCCCGCTGTTGTAGTGGAGATAGATCGGCGTGTAGCCGAGGTCGCGCGCGAGCGCCGCGCCGTGATCGTGGCCGCGTCGATTCCACTGCAGGTCGTTCATCGACGAGCCATGGAGGAGGACGAGCAGCTTGCCACCCGCATCCGGCACTGTGGCGCGCACCGCCTCCTCTTCGAGCTCGAGCGTGTGCCCGTCGTGACGGAAGCGCATCTCGATGGCGAGCGGGTTCTCGGTCTCGGCGAGGTAGTCGCCCACCACGCCGTTGAGGACCGCGAGCACCGCTTCGCGCTCCGGTCCGGGTGCGCTCTCGCCGAGGAGCGGAGCGACCTGCGCGAGCACCGCCTCGATGCTCGACCCAACGATGCGTGTCACGCCGCGAATGCTGCCGTAGACGAAGCCGTTGAGGAGGCGCACCGGCACCGAGAGCGGCTTGCCGAGCAGGGCCGGGCCACCGGCGATGGTCGTGTGCATCGCTTCGACGACGTGGGTCACGCGCGTCGTCGCGTCGACGGCGAGTCGGCTCGCGCCCCGGAGATCGTCGCCGTGCTTGCGCGTCTTCTTCGTCACGCCGTCGAGTCTACGTTGCCTTAGAGCCCGATCGAAGCGCTGCTACCTGGATCGAATCCGCTCGCGAAGTGTTTCGCGCGCGAGACGCTGCCCCATGAAGCGGTCTTCGAAGATCCAGGCGGCGGGCCGATATTTACGGGGATTGATGGATTGGGAGGGGGTGATCCACATCGCGCCGAGCTTGGTCCGACAGCTGCAACCTATGCGAACACGCTGCAAGGCGAACGCAACCAAAGGATCTGACAGATGAAAGCCGTCCCCCAGCTCTTCGCTCTCTCGCTGCTCGCAATCTCCAGCATCGGAGTCGCAGCGATCGTCGGTTGTGCCGCCCCCACGGTGCCCTCGTCAGGGCTCGACGACGGCAGCGGCACGCCCGCGGACAACGGCGGCAGCGCGGCCACCAAGGTCCCGCCGAAGCAGAGCACGAGCTCGTCGAATTCGTCGAGCAACTCGGGCGGCGATACGTCGACGCCCTCGGCTCCTGCCGCGAGCGCAACGACGCCGCCGGCAGCGCCGACCACACCTCCTCCGTCGACGCTGCCTCCGACCGGCACCGACCCGCAGGCGTGCATGGATCAGTGCGCGGCGACGGGCGTTGCCGCGCAGTATTGGAGCTGCTCGGCCGTATGCCAGGACCAGACCTGCGACGACAACTGCTGGAACGCGTCCTGTGGCGTGAACTCGCAGTCCTGCGAGACCGCACTCGACACGTGCGCCCAGCAGTGCGGCTACGATCCCGGCGGTCCGTGACGAGAATCCATCGCGCCAGCGCGTGATCGCTGGTTACTGTGCGTCTCGATGACGAACGGTCCGAGCGCGATGCAGATCGATCTCTTCCGAGCGATGGAAGACATCCACGAGATGACCAGCGCCATCGTCGTCCTCTTGGTCGACGCAGACGGTGTGTCGGTCGCGGTATCGGGAGACGAGGACGACGTGCCCGTTCCGCTGCGCGAGGCGCTCTCGGGCAAGCGCCTCGCCGAGGCCGGAACGGTGGTCAAGCTCCTCGAGCCGATCGCCGGTGACCTCGGCGGATTGAACGTGTCGGTCTATGCCGTCGAGCGCGGCCACGTGCTCGCCATCCTCTTCGATGCCGAATCGGACCTCGGCACCGTTCAGCAGGTCGGACGCGAAGCCCGAACGATGCTCTCGGAGATCCTGACCGCCGACCTGTCCTGAGCGTCCGGCCGTTGCCGTCGAGCGCCGTCGAGGTCGAAGGTAGACCGCCGTCGAGATGCGTTAGCGCGCGAATCGGGAATGAATGAGCGCGTGGTCGCGTTCGTCTTTCTCGAGGGCGCCGCAGCCCGCAAACGATGGCAGCAACCAGCCTCGGTTTCTCCACTAACGAGGCAGGTCGCCTCGTCGCATCTGTGCTCCTCGCTGCCGGCCCATTGCCGCCGGCGCTCGTAGAGCAGGCAAATCACGGGCTCGTTCGGCTCTCGCTGCTCCCTCTCGCGGAGCGCGACTTCGTGGTGTCGACCCCCGAGGAGCTGGCACCGCTCATGCCGGCGCACCTCCGCGGCGCGCTCGCCGATCTCCTCTTGGAGCTCGCGGGCGCCGAACCGTTACGCCGGCGTATGGCGCTCGCGTACCTCGGGCTGTGGAATCTGCGCGCGCCCGGGACGACGCCGGCGCTTGCGAGCGTTGCCGTCGCGCAGAACGCGTCCCCGCCGGTCACAGAACGAATCGCGCGCGCGATGATCGGGAACCTTCCGCGTCATCAAGGGGTCTCGATCCCCGAGGAGAGAGCCGTGTACCAGCAAGAGGTCTATCGATCGACGGACATCGAGGCCCGCCGCGCGCCCCCGGTCGTCGACCCGCTGCGCACGCGCGTTGCCCGCGTACGAGCCGAGATGCTGGAGGTCCTCGCGGCCGTCGATCGCGTGGTCATCGGCAAGCACGACGTCGTCAGTCGCGTGCTCACGGCGATGGCAGCACGCGGGCACGTGCTCCTCGTCGATGCGCCGGGTGTCGGCAAGACGCTCCTCTGCAAGACCATCGCCGCAGCGCTCGGCGCGCGCTTCGGCCGCGTGCAGCTCACGCCCGATCTCATGCCGATGGATGTGACGGGCGGCACCATCTACGACGCGCACTCCGGGAAATTCGTGTTCCGGCCCGGCCCCGTCTTCACGAACGTGCTGCTCGCCGACGAGATCAATCGCGCGACGCCCAAGACGCAGTCGGCGCTCCTCGAGGTGATGGAGGAGCGGACGGTGACGGTCGACGGCGTCTCGCATCGCATGGCGGATCCGTTCCAGGTGCTCGCCACCATGAACCCGCAGGACCACGACGGCACGTTCCCGCTGCCTGCAGCGCAGATCGATCGCTTCATGGTGATGCTCGAGCTCGGATATCCCTCGCCCGACGACGAGGTCCGCGTGCTCGACACCCATCTCGCCGGTTCCGCGCCCTCGCACGATG
>JAXDMI010000484.1:0-7344 GCA_034666145.1 Myxococcales bacterium
TCGGCGCATCCGGGTGGACGCCGCTCATCGACCCCATCGCGCCGCCGATGCAGCGCGCGATCTACGACTCGCTGCGCGTCGTCGCAGTGCGTCTCGATCCCTGCTTTCCCGGATTCAATCCGGGCGAGTCCGCTTGTCGCCCGCAGCTCCGCCTCGTCATGCAGTCCGTGACGGCGCAACCGAACAGCGAAGACGTGCACCAGATCAAGGCCGGCGATGCGACACTGCACTTCTTCTACGAGCTCACGGCCAGCGAGCTGCGCGACGTGGTGATCGCGCTTCGCACCTGGAAGGCGCAGGCGCCGGCGATGACCGCCGGCAAACCCCTCGGCGTCCATCCCCGCCTTCAGCAAGAAGGAATGCAGGGCACGCTCGCAGACGAGCTGCGGTCACTCATCCTCGCGAAGTGTCGCGAGGCGAACCTCTCGCGCATCGCCTTCATGATGCTCCAGTTCGGGCCGCTCAGCAGCTTCCCGAACCAATGGGCCTTCGGAGCGGCGGACGTGGTCAACGGCGCTTTCGTGCCCGCGAAGCTGGCTCATCTGAAGGAAGAGGCGTCGTCGCAGCTCTTCATCATGAGGCGCAAGAAGGAGGCTGGTGACGACACCGGACCGCCGCAAGTCGATCCGAATTCGCTCGCGGGCATCTTCTTGCCGGAGAGCAGCGCGCCGGACAACGCCAGCTTCTTCCTGCAATCCGACAACTACCTAGCGCAACCTCGAACGGCCGACGTGACGACGGCCATGAAGGCCTTGCTCCGGGTCGAGAACCCGCACCTCGACGGTCCGGGCTCGGTTGACTGCGTGAGCTGTCACGTCGCGACGCCGCTTCGCCTCTTCGCGGAGCGGAACGGCATCTCGACGCAGGGCGCGGAGTACATGGCGGACCGCTACCAGCCCGTCGAGGGAGCGAACGCAGATCTTCGGACCATGCAGGCGAGCACCGTTCCCGATCGCGAAATCTACACCACCGTCAACTTCGGATACTTCGATCTCCAGCCGTCGATCAGCCAGCGCACCGTCAACGAGAGCGCCGAGGTCGCGAATGCGATCAATGCGATGAAGCTCTGAGGACCCCGATCAGTGCTCGCGCGCCAGCTCGCGTTCGAGCGCCGCGATCACGATGTCTGCGTCCGGCGGCACGTCCGGAGCGAAGCGCTCCACCACCTTGCCGTCGCGATCGACGAGGAATTTTTCGAAGTTCCAGAGGATCTCCGATGGACCGCCGGGATCGACCCCGTAACCGACGAGCTTCTCGCGAAAGTCGCTGCCGGGCAGCTTGCTCGCTTCGGGCCGCGCGCGCGTGAGCTCGGCGTAGAGCGGATGCTGACCGGCGCCCTTCACGACGATCTTCGCGAAGAGCGGGAACGTGACGTCGTACTTCGTCGAGCAGAAATCCTTGATTTCCGCCTCCGTGCCGGGCTCTTGTGCGCCGAACTCGTTCGCGGGGAACGCGAGCACTTCGAAGCCGCGCGCACGGTATTTCTTGTAGAGCGCCTCGAGCGCTTCGTACTGCGGGGTCAGCCCGCACTTCGACGCGACGTTGACGACGAGCCGCACCTTGCCGGCATAGGCACCGAGCTTCGACGGTGCGCCGTCCACGGTCTTCAGCGGGATCTCTTCGAGCGACGCGTTCATGGTGTTCCTCCGATTCCGCCCAGAATAGGCCCGTTGCGCTATTCGCGTTGCGCGATGACGAGACCGTCGGTCACGGCTTCGCGGGGCGGAGCTTGCCGCAGCTCTTCTCGAGCTGCGCGAAGACTGTCTTCTGATCGAAGGTGCCCGACTCGATCTCGGCGGGCGAGGCCTGCTTGCGCAGCTCTTTCCACGCGCAGCCGCAGAACTTGTCGGTCGACGGATCCTTCACGCAGCCCTTCATGAACGCGTCCTTGGAGACGCTCTCCGGCATCTTGTTGCCGCACGCCTTCACGACCGGTGCACGCGCGGCGATGAAGCGCTCGCTGGACACGGTAGCCTCGTCGCCGAGCTCGGCAGGCGAGAAGCGCTTCCGGAACTCGGTGTACGTGCAATCGCAGTACGTCTTCATGTCGGGATTGCTGCCGATGCAGCCCTTCGAGAAGCCTTCCTTCACGGTGGCCTCGGGGATCTTGCTCGCGCACGCGCCCGTGACCTGGGCCTTGAGCTTCTCGATCTTCGCGGCGGGCATGTCACCGGCGTTCATCTCTTCTTCGGTGAACGCCTTGCGGAACTCGCCCCAGGCGCACTCGCAGTAGTCCGGCGAGTTGACGGCCTTCTTCGCGCAGCCACCCATGAACTCGCGATGGTGGTCGGCGGCGGTCTTCACCGGAGCGGCCGGCGCCGTGTCGGCCGGAGCAGGCGTCGAGGTCGCGGCCGTGCTCGGGGCCGGGGGAGCGGGCGGCTTCGCGGCCGGGGAGCCTCCACACGCGGCGAGCGCGACAGCAGAGCTCACGAATACGAAGGCGGCAGCGCGGCGGAGCATCATGGCAGACAGGAATAACACCTGACGAAGGACTGATACACTCGGCGGCGATGCCGCATAGCTCCCCCAATCCCCTCCTCGAGGTGAGGGTCCCCGTACCGTTCCACGAGGTGCGTCCGGAGCACATCCAGCCGGCCGTCGAGACGCTGCTCGCTTCCGCGCAGAAGACGCTCGACGCCATCGCCGCTGCGCCATCGCCGCGCACGTACGAGAGCACGCTGGGCGCCCTCGACCACGCCACCAACGAGCTCGACTACGCGACCAACCTCGCGAGCCATCTCGAGTCGGTGCTCGGCTCGCCCGAGCTGCGCGACGCCTACGCCGCGGTGGTTCCCAAAGTAACTGCATTCTACAGCCAAATCCTGCTCTCCGAGCCGCTCTACAAGGCGCTCCGCGACCTCGACGCCACGGACGAGGCGAAGAACCTCGATCCCGCGCGCCGCCGTTACCTGACGAAGACGCTCGCCGACTTCCGCCGTAACGGCGCCGAGCTCGATGCCGCCGGGAAGAAGCGGCTCGGCGACATCGACGTCACGCTCTCCGAGCTCACGCTGAAGTTCGCGCAGAACGTGGTCGACTCGACCTCGTCGTTCGAGGTGCTCGTCGACGAGGCGGACGCGAAGCGCCTCGACGGCCTTCCTGCCGGCGCGCTCGAAGCGGCGAAGAAGAGCGCCGCCGAGAAGGGCAAGACGGGGTATCGCCTCACGCTAGCCGCGCCGTCGTACGGCCCGGTGCTGACGTTCGTCCACGATCGCAAGCTGCGCGAGTCGCTCTATCGCGCGCACACCACGCGCGCGTCCGGCAAAGGGCCGGGCGGCCCGGAGCGCGACAACCGCGCCATCATCGAGCAGGTCATCGCGCTGCGTCAGGAGAAGGCGAGGCTCCTCGGCTTCGCGCACTTCGCCGACCTCGCGATCGACGACCGCATGGCAAAGACGGGCAAGGAGGCGCTGGCGTTCGTCACCATGCTGCGCGACCGATTGCTCTCCGGCTTCGAGCGCGAGAATGGCGAGCTCGCCGCCTTCGCGAAGAAGCACGGCCACGTCGGCAACATCGAGCCGTGGGACGTCGCGTACTGGGCGGAGACGCAGCGTCGCGCGCTCTTCGACTTCGACGAAGAGACGCTTCGCCCGTATTTCCCGCTCGATCGTGTGACGCGCGGCCTCTTCGAAGTGGCGACGAGCCTCTACGGCGTGACCATCGAACGCGATGCTTCGGCGCGCGTGTGGCACGACGACGTCACCGCGTGGTCGGTCATCGACCGCGACGGAAAGAAGCTGGGCGGGTTCTATCTCGATCTCTTCCCGCGCGAGACGAAGCGCGACGGCGCGTGGATGGCGGGCGTCGTCGATCGCCTCCCGGGCACGCAGCACGAGCTCGAGAACGTCGCCGTCGTCGTCGGCAACGTGACGCCGCCGCGCGCCGCCGGTCAGCCGGCGCTCCTCAACCACCGCGAGGTGGAGACGCTCTTCCACGAGTTCGGGCACATGATGCATCACGTGCTCTCCGAGGTTCCGATCCGGTCGCTCGCGGGCACGCGCGTGGTCAGCGACTTCGTCGAGCTACCCTCGATGATCATGGAGAACTGGTGCTGGGAGAGCGAAGCGCTCGATCGCTTCGCTCGTCATTCCGAGAGCGGCGCTCCCATCCCGGCCGACGTGAAGAAGCGCATGCTCTCGGCGCGCACGTATCGCGCGGCGAATGCGCTGATGCGCCAGCTCGGCTTCTCCACCGTCGATCTGCTGCTCCACACCGAGTACGACCCGGCGGTGCACGGCGACATCATGGACTTCGCGCGCGGGGTGTTCGCGAAGTTCTCGCCCGTCGAGCTGCCCGCGGACTACGCGATGCTCGCTTCGTTCTCGCACCTCTTCGGTGCGGCCTACGGCTATGCCGCCGGCTACTACTCGTATCAGTGGTCGGAGGTCCTCGAGGCCGACGCGTTCGGTCGCTTCCGTGAGGGCGGCATCCTCAGCAGCGAGGTCGGTGATCGCTTCCGGCGCACCATCCTCGCGCGCGGCGACACCGAGGATCCGGCCTCGCTCTACCGCACGTTCCTCGGACGCGATCCCGACGTCGGCGCG
Organism: Myxococcales bacterium; assembly: GCA_034666145.1. Lineage (GTDB taxonomy): Bacteria > Myxococcota_A > Polyangia > Polyangiales > Polyangiaceae > Labilithrix. The sequence goes on from JAXDMI010000484.1 coordinate 4,545, forward strand.
CTCCTCGCGAGGCTCGGCATCGCGGCATGAACGTGCACGGGGGCGCGCCGTCGCCGCGGCTCTCCCGTGCGCCGCGCGCGGGGCTGCAGCGTTTCCTGTCGCGTCCGCTGGTCGAGACGACCCTCGGCGGGCTCATCATCTCGTCCGCCGCGCTCACGGTGATCGAGACGACGTCGACGTACCCGAAGCCGTCGGTGGTCTACGTCGTCCACGCCATCTCGGCGATCTTCGTCCTCGAGCTCGTCGCTCGCTTCCGCATCGCGCCGAGCCGTCGCGGGTTCTTCAAGGAGTACTGGCTCGACATCCTGAGCGTGCTCCCGCTGCTCGCCGCGCTGCGTCTCCCGTTCGTGGAAGGAGCATCGGCAGTGCCGCCGGGCTGGCTCGCGGCGCTGGCGCTGCTCCGTATCTTCCGGCTGCTGCGCCTCCTCAAGATCGCCCGCCATCGCGTGCTCCTGTTCCCTCGGGTGATCCGCAAGGGCGCGCGCGAGGTGTTCTTCGCGTCGGGGTTCGTGCTGCTCGCGGTGGTGTTCGCGAGCTCGGCGCTCGTCATGTTCGAGCGTGATACGAACCCGTCGCTGAGCACGTTCCCGCAGGCCTTCTGGTTCAGCGTCTATTCGGTGATCGCCACCGAGCCCATTCCCGGCCCGCCGCACTCCTTCGGCGGCCATCTCGTGTCGGTCTTCGTCATCTTGACGGGGCTGTTCACTTTCGCGACCGTCGTCGGAACGATCTCTGCTCTCGTCTCCGATCGCATGCGTTCCGGTGAGCTCATCATGGACTGGGAAGATCTGCGCGATCACCTCATCGTCTGCGGCTGGAACCGCAAGGCGGAGATCATCATCAAGGAGTACGTCGCCGCGTACCCCGACGACGATCGCGTCATCGTTGTGCTCGCCGAGCTCGAAGGCGGCATTCCGCAGATCCGCGACGTGCCCTCGCGCGCGCGCGTGCAGTTCCTGAACGACGACTTCACGAAGCTGGAAGCCCTGGAAAAAGCCGGTGTTCGTCGTGCGGCGCGCTGCATTCTCCTCGCCGACACCTCGAAGGGCCGCAAGGAGCGCGACGCCGACGCGCGCACGGTCCTCGCTGCGCTGACCATCGAGCGGCTCAACCCGGACATCTACACGGTCGCCGAGATCAATCGCCGCGAGCACGCGCACCATCTCGAGATGGGGAAGGTGAACGACTACGTCGTCAGCGGCGAGCAGAGCGCCTTCCTGCTCGCGCAGTCGGCGATCACGCGCGGCGTGATGAGCGTCTTCAGCGAGCTGCTCACGCGCGAGCACGGCAATCGCTTCTCGCGTTGCTCGCTCACGAACGAGTGGAAGGGCAAGTCGTTCCTCGAGCTGATGATGCACATGAAGGAGACGCACAACGCGCTCCTCGTGGGCGTCGAGGAGGGCGAGAAGATCGTCGTCAACCCGACGTCGTACGTCTTCAAGGGCGACGAGGACGTCGTCCTGATCGCCGCGCGCGACGTGAAGCTGTAGTCAGGCGCGATCCGCTTCGGCGTACGTCATCACGAGGTACATGACGCATTCCTTGGCGCCCGCGTTCGTGTAGACGTGCGCGACGTCGGCCTCGAAGACGATGGCGTCGCCCGTGTCGAGGCGGTGCGTGTCGCGACGCGCGCCTTCGCCGACGATGAGCTCGAGCTGACCTTCGGCAACGACGAGGTTCTCGACCGTGCCGGCCGCATGCGCGTCCGCGCTCTCCTGCGCCTTTGGCGCGAGCCGGAGCTCGTAGAACTCCGCGCGCCGCGGCCCGTCGAACGGGAAGAGCGCGCGCGAGCTGAACTGTCCGCCGTGGCTCGTGAGGACCTTCGCCTGCGCCTTCTTGAGCACGGTCGGGCCGCCGGCCTCGCGCGCCTGGATGAGCGTGGCGAACGTCACGTCGAGGGCGCGCGCGATCTTCCAGAGGACGTTGATGGTCGGTGCGCTTTGCCCGAGCTCGATCTGCCCGAGCATGGCGCGGCTCACGCCGGACTTCTGCGCGAGCTTCTCCAGCGACAGCCCGCGTCGCATGCGGAGCCGTCGCAGGTTGACCCCGACGACGGGCGCGAGATCCTGCGCGGCTTCGCCGTCGGGCTGGTAAGCCCAGTCGGCCGGCGGCTGGTCGTCCTCGCCGCCCGTCGCGCTCACGTGCGCCGCCGCAGCCTTCTTGGGCGGCGACTTCTTCGAGCTCTCGTGGACCGACTTCACGGCGTCCGTGTCACTGCACGACCGGCGCCCAGAGCGGCACCCAGCAGAACCAGACGGGATACGTGACGAGCGCGGCGTTGCTCGCCGCCGGCATCGGGCTCTCGTTCTCCTTCGCGTCGCGCATCTTGCGCTGACGGAAGGCTTCGAGATCGATGACGTTCGCGGCCGCGCTGCTCTTGCTCATGGGTCCTGGCCTCCAGCTCCGACCCGTTGAATATCCGTTTTAGCGGACGCTCTGTCAAGGTGGATGCCTGTCCGTTTTACCGGATACCCGGCGGTCGCCGAGAGAAACTCATGCAATTACGGTTGCTTGCGCAAGCTGATGCGCCCGTGGCCTCCACTCTGCTCAGCCCGCTACTTCATGCAGCGCTGCCATGCGGCGGTCGTCGGCGCGCTCATCGCGCACTGGTACTGCGTGCGCGTGACGTCCTGCGTGCTGCAGGGATCGCCCTTCTGCGACTGCGCCTGCGACAGCGCTTGCTCCTTGAGCTGCGCGATCATCTCCGGCGGGATCCCTTCGAAGCGCGTGTCCGACGCAAGCGTGAGGTCGATGTACTTGTCGAAGGTCTGCTTGCACTCTGCACGCGATACCTTGCCGG